>JAUQOX010000178.1 GCA_030550695.1 Gemmatimonadota bacterium
GATCTCACCCAGCCTCAGAAGCCCATGGGGTACAAGGACCTCATGAAGGAGGCGGAGAAGCTCTTCGACGAGGCCATCGCCCGGTGCAATACCCCCTTCACCCTGGAGTACAACTGGATGTCCGCAAATGTGGACAACCAGCTCCTGGCCCGGCTGGCCCGCACCTACAAGGCCCGCTTCATGGCTCAGGTGGCCCGGACCAAGGCGGAGCGGCAGGCGGCCAACTGGGACGCCATCATGGCCTTGATCGACCAGGGGATCACCCAGGACTTCATCATCTACATGGAGTGGGATGTGGCGTGGTTCAACGGAGGGCTCTACTACAGCGGCCGGCCCGACTGGGGGAACCTGGGGAACTACATCCACGGCATGGCCGACACCTCGGGGAACTTCCAGAGGTGGGTGAACCTCCCCGACGCGGACAAGAGCTACCAGTTTGCCGACGGAACCCAGTTCCTCTACATCACTCCGGACCGGCGCTATCCTCAGGGAACCACCCTGGCCGAGCAGCGGGCCAATCCAGGCACCCTCTACCGGGCCACGGCCCCCACGGGGGAGAGCACCTTCGCCCGGCCCGACCGCGGCACCTGGCGTTGGAGCTGGTACAAGCACGGCTTGGGTGAGAGGTATTACCGCCAGGACTGGAACCAGCCGGACGTCCGTTATCGGGAGATGCGTCTCCTGAAGGCCGAAGGGCACTTCTGGAAGGGGCAGTTGGCCCAGGCCGCCGAGATCATCAACGAAACCCGCGTGCCGGCGGGCCTGAACGCCACCAATGCCGCGGGCCTGAACACCAGCTGTGTGCCTAGACTGCCCAACGGCCAGTGCGGCGATCTGTGGGAGATGCTCAAATGGGAGCGCCGCCACGCCTCCATCTGGACCGGCATCGGGAACGTGAACTGGTTCTTCGACAGCCGCGGCTGGGACGACCTGTACAAGGGGACCCCCCTGCACTTCGGGATCCCCTGCCGGGAGATCCAGGTGCTCCAGATGGAGCCCTGCAAGAACTACGGTGGACCGGGTGGGGAGTTCGGGTCCAAGGGGAGCACCTACAGGTATCCCTTTGAAGGAGCCTGAGCCCCTCGAACCGTCACCTCGACGGGGGGCGCCCTCAGGCGCCCCCCCTTCTTTTTCGGGGAGACGCGTCCGTTGCTGTGCGGGGGAAGGTCGGGAACAGAGAGACCGGGTGCCGCGGCCGTCAGGCGAGCTTCAGCGGAAGCTGCCGCCCCCCCTGAAAGCCGACCTTGGAGGTGTCCGGGTGGGATGGGGGTGGGGTCTCTTCCTGGGGAATGCGGGGGACGGTCGGGCTCCTGCAGGAGCCGAGGGTCAAAAGGGCTCCCAGACAGAAGAGACGGATCCATGTCATCATGGGCCACCTCCTTCTGAGTTCCTGGGCGCAGGAGACCTGTCCGAAAGGGCTCGCGCCCTCGGGGGCCGGGACCAGCCCGGAGTGCCCTACCCCTCCCGCCCTCGGGGGTTCCCCCGACCGCAGGCCGAGGGGACTAGCGCAAGAGGCGAAACTCGCCGCAGGCGAGAACCTTCCCTGCCTGGGATCCGGCGGTGCCCACCACCTTCACGGCATTCCGGTCTCCCTCTCGAAACACCCCCGCCAGGGCCGTGGCGGCGGTGGCGGTTCCGTCGTCTCTGAGTCTTAGGGGCGGATACTGGGCCGCGCCCCCCCGGAGGGCCCCCGACCCCTGGCAGGTCCCTTCCTCCACACGCCATAGGTATTCCTCCCCCGGCAGTCCTCCCCTCACGAGAACCGAGACCTGGGTGCGGCCGAACTGGCTCACCGCCGCGGCCTCTCCTTCGAGGAAGTGGGGAGGCACTGGGGAAAGGGTGGCGGTCCATTGGGTGAGGAGGGTCTCCACCGGGTCGGAGCAGGCAGGGACCAGGGTAAGGAGCGCCAGGACCCCGAGGCCCTTTGTCCATGCGAAAGGGGCGTGCACCATGGACCAGGGGGCTTCAAAGAGGAATCGGATCATGGAAAAACTCTAGGGGAAAAAAGGTTCCCTGGACAGGGGGGTGCAACTCGGAAAGCCTGGAGGCGTATCATACGGCAAGACACGATCGTCCTTTCCGTTCTTCCCCGGATGGTTCCCATGGCAAAGGCCAACGGAATGCGGCTTGTGGATCGGTGTGGATGGGTGGCGGTGGGAATGGCCCTCGGACCCGCTCTCCTGGGTGCCCAGGCGACGCCGGCAGGGGGGCGGGGCGGGGTTCCCTTGCGGGGCCTCGACCGGGTGCAATATGGGGTGGGCTATGTGGCGAACCCGCCGGAGATGCTGGCCGGGGTCGGCGCCTACGTGTTGTTTCCGGTTCTTGGAGGCATCGGGGTGTACGTGGATGGGAAATGGGATGTGGATACCCCGGAAGAAGACCTGGCCTTCCGGCCGGGGGTCACCCCCGCGGAGCTGGAGGCCGCGACGCCTGGGGTGCAGTACCTCAAGAGGGAGGCCTCCTGGCGGAGCCTGAACGCGGGGATCGTGCGGCCCTTCAGCCCCTGGATCATGGGATACGCGGGTGTGGGATTGGCTTCGGCAAGCTACTACCGGCTGTACGAGGAACTGGAGATGGAAGTGGGGCGGGCCATTCTGGTCCGATCTGCCCAAGACGACGAAACGCGGATCAACCTCATGGTGGGGGTCCTGTTGCGCCTCACCTCGGCGGTCACCACGCACTTGGGGCTGGAGGGGCAACCCCGGGGGGTGACCGTGGGGGCCAGCCTCCGGCTCCCCCCCTGGTGAGGGGAGCACCCCTTCCGCCCGAAAAGGAGTCGTTCATGCTAAAGTCTCTCACTCGTGCCCATTGGGTAGCCGCGGCGGCGGTGGGCTTTGCTGTAACGGCCTGTGCCACCCCGGGCCCGGGGGAAGGGAGCTCCTCCCAAAATCCGAACCTCTTGACCAGGGAAGAGATCGCCGCCTCCGACGCCACGAATCTGTACGATGTGATCGCCCGCCTCCGTCCCCGCTGGCTGCAGGTCCGCTCCCAGCGGAGCTTCAGCATGCCGACGGAGATTGCCGTTCTGCAGAACGAGCTGTATCTGGGCAACGTCGAGGTCCTGAAGCAGATGACCCTGGATGTGGCCTACCGCATCGAGTACTACGAGGGGGCCCGGGCGGCGACGGCTTTCCCGGCCCTCATGACGGGCAGGCATATCGAGGGGGCCATCGTGGTGCGGACGCGAGAGGGGAGGGAATGAGGGAAGGGGGGAGAGGCGGTCCTATCCTCCCCGACGGGTCCAGATGGCGATGACGCCGCATTCGGCATCGGGATTCAGGAACTCAGGCGGCACGGTGGCGAGGCCGGCGTAGAGTTCGATCCCCTCCACGGCGGCGGGCACCACCAGGTCGTCAATGCGGATATCCGGGGCAACCCATCCTGCGGGGGTCATCCGCCCCCGGTTGATCAGGAATCCGTCCACCCAGATCTGGGCAGTGCACAGCTTGCCCGTGGCGCGTGCGAAGCGCACCATGGGGCGGGTGCCGTACCCCGAAGCGACCACCTCCAGACCAGGGACCTCCCGGAGCATGTCCGAGATCAGGAGGGGTTTCCGGGCCATGATCTGCTCCCGGGTAATGTAGATCCCCAGCCCTTGTTGGACGCGTCGCCGAAACCCCTCGTGGAGCGCGTTTTCCGGCCTGGGAGACCAGGCGATGACCTCCAACGGGGCCAGCAGGATGGCCTCGGGATCCAGCCGCATCTCCACCTGGAAGAACTTGCGGACGTCGAAATAGAGGAGGGGCGACGTATTGGGCTGGTACCCCATCCTCTCCACCCGCAGGCGGACGGCTTTGGCGTTACGGACCTGGAACTCGAAGGTTCCGTCGTCCGGTGTCACCGTCCGACCTAGGACCGCCCCGTCTCGGTCCAGCAGGGTCACCCTGGCCTCGGCCAGGGGGGATTCCGTGAGGTCGTCCACCACCCGTCCCACGATGCGCACCTGGGCCCCCAGGAACCCGGGGGCGAGCCCCAGGGAGGACCACAGGAGGAGGAGAACACGAAAACGCATGGTTGTCCGGGGAAGGGGTTCAAAGCCCCATACCCCGGAGAACGTCCGGGGTTCGCAGGGGGGTTCAAGGGCGGCCCCTTGACCGGGGGGAGGGCGGCTTCCACTGTTGCCTTCTTGGGAAAGGAAGCGAGGGAGGGACGGGGATGCCCTCCCCTTCGGCCGTTTCGGTCCCGTGCTGGGAGATGGGGAGATGAAAGAGGAACCGCGGCGGGTGGAGAAGCCCTGGGGCTACGAGCTGATCTGGGCGCACACGCCTCAGTACGTCGGAAAGGTCCTGTTCATCCGGGCAGGTGAATCCCTTTCCCTGCAGTACCACGAGGTCAAGGACGAGACCCTCTACCTCTTGGACGGGGAGATGCGTTTCTGGGCCGGCCCCTCGGAAGACGCCCTGCAAGAGGTTCCCCTTCGGGCGGGTGACGCTTTTCGGGTCCCCCCCCGAACGCTCCATCGCATGGAGGCCACGACGGACTGCCGTGTCCTGGAGGCTTCCACCCCCCATCTGGACGATGTGGTCCGGGTCAGGGACCGTTACGGGAGAGCCCCGTCGTGAGGGGCGGGAAAGGACCGACGGGGCGGCGCCTGGGTCGAGGGGGGCCGGAAGGGTGGGGCGGAGCATGATCGCCCTGGCTGCCCTGGCGGTGGCCTTGGCCGCCTGTGCCCCCGCCCCTCCCGACACCACCCTGGTGCTGTCCGCAGACCCCAAACTGCGCCAACGGGTCACGGAACTCCTCCCCAAGCTGGCCTCCCGCGCGGGGATGGAGTTGGTGCGGCCGGTGCGGGTGGAGTGGCGGAGTCGCGGGCAACTGGAGAGCTATCTTCGCCACAAGCTGGAGGAGGAACTCCCCCCCCTCGAGGCCCGACACCTGGTGAAGAGCTATCGGTTTCTCGGGCTCCTCCAGGAGGATCTGGATCTCCGGAGCCTCCTTCTGGAGGTGTACCTGGAGCAAGTGGCCGGCTTCTACGATCCCGATTCCACCGCCCTTTTCCTCCTCAACGACCTGGACGAGGGCATGCTGGAAACGGTCCTGGTGCACGAGCTGGTCCACGCTGTGCAGGATCAGACGGTCAATCTGGATTCGCTCACCGCCAAGGGCCGGGGAAACGACCGACGGACGGCGGCCCAGGCGGCCATCGAGGGGCACGCGACCTTGGTCATGCTGGAGTATCTGACGGGTCGCCTCCGGGGCGAGCCCCTGAACCTCACCGACATTCCCGGCTTTGGCGGGGCACTGCGTCCTGCCCTGGAGGCTATGCGCAACCAGTACCCGGCCCTGGCCAATGCGCCCCCCATCATCCAGGAATCCCTCTTGTTCCCTTACCTGGAAGGGGCCTCCTATGTCTGGGCCTTGTGGGGATGGAACCGGACGCGGCCGGCCCCCTTCGGCCCTTTCCTCCCCCAGTCCACCGAACAGGTTCTGGACCCCGGCAAGGCCTGGGGACCCCAGGCCGACCCCCCCACCGAAGTGGTCCTGACGGCCGAGGGGGGGGAGTATGAGGTCCTCTACTCGAATACCTTGGGTCAGTTGGAGATGGGGGTGTTTCTGGCCCAGCATCTCGGTGAGGAGGGAAGGGTCCTCCGGAAGGGGTGGGACGGGGACCGCTATGTGCTTCTCCGGGGAAGGGGGGGGGAGGAAGGGTTGGTGTGGGTGGTGGTTTGGGACTCGGCGGAGGAACGGGACCAGTTTCTGGACGGACTGCGGCCTGCCCTGGGCCGCCTGGGGGATGGGGCGGAGCTGGAGGCCCTGGACGTGGGGGGGCGACCGGCCATCCTCCTTCGGGTAGGGCCCGCCGGACAGGCCCCGGTCCAAGTGGAACTCGGGGGGGAAGGCTGAGGGGAAGACGGTGCTCCTGGAAGAAACGATCCACGTCCAAGCAGGAGGGCGGGCCCGGGGCTACCCCATCCGGGTGAGGAGCGGGATCCGCCGGGCCCTGCCTCAGATGATTCCCGCCCATGCCCGGGCCCACCGGTATGCGGTGATTGCGGATGAGG
>JAUQOX010000179.1 GCA_030550695.1 Gemmatimonadota bacterium
CGCTGACGAGAGGGAGGATCCGGTGAGAAGTCAGTGTCGGCAAGGGGGAAGGCCTCCGAAAGGCCAGGCCACGGGGGGGCGGTACCGGCACGCCGCCTGGGTCCTCGGGGTCCTGCTTCTGGGGGGGTGTGCCACGAAGCGGGACGTGAGGGACCTGCAGGAGGAAGTCCGGGCTTTGGCGGCCCAGCAGAGGGCGGCGGTGGCCTCGCTGGAGGCTTTGAATCGGGCGGTCCAGGACACCCTGAGGGGGCAATCCGATGCCCTGCTGGAATCACGGGGAGAAATCCTCCGCCGGCTCCGGCTCCTGGAAGAACAGCTCACCACGCTCCAAGAACTGACCGGGCAGAACCAAAGGGCCCTTACCTTGGTTCGGGATCTGCTGGAATCCCAGAGAGGGGGAGCCGGTCTTTCGCCGATCCGTACCGATACCCCTCCGGGGCAGGCGATGGACCCCCGGTTCCAGGCGGAGGCGGGTGGGGCCGAAGAGACGTTCAATGCCGCGGTGACCCAATTCCAGCGGGGATCGTTCAGTACGGCCCGCAGGGCTTTCCAACAGTTTCTCCAGCAGTATCCCACCCATCGTCTGGCTCCCCACGCCCACTTCTATCTTGCGGATATCCTAGTGCAGGAGAACCGTCTGGAAGAGGCTGTTCAGGCCTTTCTGCGCATCGGCGAACTCTTTCCCGCCTCGGAAAAGGTCCCCGACGCCTACTATCGGGTGGGGGTGATCTACATTCAGATGAACAAGCTCGAGGATGCCCGGCGCTACCTGCAGAGGGTGATCAACAGCTATCCCAACAGTGCTGCCGCGGCTTTGGCTCGGGAACGGCTGGCGGAGATCGGAAGGGGGGATGGCCGCTGAAGGAAGGCCGTGCCAGGGGAAGAGGGGAGGGGGGAGGGGGTCGAGGTCGCACGGGGGCCGGCTGTGAAAGACCATGCGCTGTCCCAACTGCAACGAATCGGATCACAAGGTCGTGGATACTCGGACCAGCCGCGGCGGCAGGGCGGTGCGGAGGAGGAGGGAGTGCCTCCGCTGTGGCGAGCGGTTCACGACCTATGAGTATGTGGAGGCCAAACCCCTTCAGGTGCTGAAGCGGGACGGCCGCTACGAGGAGTTCGATCGGGAAAAACTGGCGAGGGGCCTCCGCTTGGCGGCCGCCAAGAGACCCATATCGGCGTCGGCTATCGAAGCTCTGGTGGACGAGATCGAGGACACCCTTTACCGCCAGGCGGGATTGGAGGTTCCCAGCTCGGTTATCGGAGAGATGGTCATGGAGCGCCTCAAGCCGCTGGATCGGGTAGCTTACGTGCGGTTCGCCTCCGTCTATCGCAATTTCCAGGACGTGGAGGAGTTCCAGCTCTTCGTGGACGAGCTGAACGAGCGGCAGAGGCGGGAGGCTCAGGCCCGAGAGCAAGGGGAGCTCCCCTTGGGTTAAGGATCGAACTGTGAGCCGCCGAGAGCCGGATCCCGGCCGCCGCCGAGGCGAAATGCCCTTTCTCGATCACCTGGAAGAGCTCCGGATGCGCATCCTCTGGAGCCTGGCGGCCACCGCCGTAGGTACGGTGGTGGGCTTTGTGCTCATCCATCGCTTCCGGGTCTTGGAGCTCCTCTTGCGCCCCATCCGGGCCGGATTCCCGGACCGCCCTGACCTCCAGCTCATCTACCTGTCTCCTGCAGACCCCTTTTTCATCACGCTGAAGCTTTCCGTGGTGGTGGGAATCATCCTGGCCTTCCCGGTGATCGTCTACCACGTCTGGGCATTTCTGGAACCCGCCCTCGAACCTCACGAGAAGAAAGCCATCGTTCCGGCCCTTTACCTGGGCCTGATCCTGTTCCTTGCCGGGGTCGCTCTGGCCTACTTCGTGGCCCTGCCCGTCAGCATCGCCTTCTTCCAGACTTTCGAGGGAGGCTTGATGCAGGCTCAGTACGAGATAGGCAAGACCCTGGGGTTGATTACCAAGATCCTCATCGGCTTCGGGGTGGTCTTCGAGCTCCCCGTGGTCATTCTCGTGCTTTCGGCCCTCGGCCTGGTGACCCCCGACTTTCTGCGTTCCAAGCGGCGGCATGCCATTGTGGCGATCACGGCTTTGGCTTCGTTCCTCACGCCGGGCGATGTGATCACCCTCACCCTCATGCTCATGGTCCCCCTCTTCTTCCTTTATGAGTTCAGCATCTTCCTCTCCCACCTGGTTTGGAAGCGGAAAGGGGTGAGGGAGTGGAAAGGCCCGGTGGCCGAGCCACCGCCTGGTGCCGTCGAGGCAGGAGGGTGAAGACCATGGGACCCCTGAAGTCCGGGCCCTCCACAGGCGGGCGTTGGCGCACCCGGTTCCTTACTTCCGGGAGCCGGCGGGGCACACTGGCCGGCCTCGGGAGATCCTCCTCGGCCGGAGCGGTCTGCTTCGCCCTCGCCTTGACTGTCGGTAGCGGGCCGCTGGAGGCCAAGTTGCTCCAGGAGCCACCGGACACCGTGCCCACGGTGAGGCAGCTGGATTCGACCCTCCTCAAGGTGCAAGCCCGGCTCAAAACCTTGGCCCGAGCTCCGGGGTTGGACTCCACATGGTTCCTTCCCGATTCCCTCTTGCCGGACTCGGTGCGGGAGTTGCGGGAGTCCCTCCGATCGGGCCGGAGGGGGCCGTCGTTGCCATCCCGGGTCCCGCCCCCTTCTTCCCTGCCGCCTTCCGGCGAGGACAGCATCCGGGTGGAGCTTCAGCGCCTGGAGGGGTACTCCCTCACGGAATACGAAGCAGCAGGCGCACAGTTTGATACGGGCAACCGCAGGCTCATGCTTGTAGGTGCCCCTGAAATACGTCCGCGGTTGGTCCGGGAAGGCGAGCAACTCACGGCTGACTCCGCCCTGGTCTACAGCGAGGAGACGGGGCGGATCTGGACGGTGGGATCCGAGGCTCTTTATCAGCCCAAGGCAGGCGAACCCGTCCGGAGCCGCCTGTTGGTTTTCGACCTCAACGAGAACCGGGGCACGGCGTTGGATGCCCACACCCGCTACACCTCCGGGGCAGAGTGGATCCTCCACGGCGATCTTACCTCGGTGAGTGAGGGAGCCCTGTATGGGAATTATCTGCGCTTCACTTCGTGCGAGCTGGAGGAGCCCCACTATCATTTTGCTGCCCGGGAAGTCAAGATTGTTGCCGGTAAGCTTTTGGTCGCCCGGCCCGTGGGGCTGTATTTCTATGACGTTCCCGTGGCGTGGCTGCCCTTCATGGCCCAGAGTATGGAGCGAGGCCGGGCCTCAGGAATCCTGACTCCCGTTTTCAGTATCAACGACATCGTGCGCACCTCCCGTGGCTACCGCCGGCGCGTGTCCAATCTGGGCTTCTATTGGGCCATGAGCGACTATACCGATGCCACGGCTTTCCTGGATTGGTGGAGCGGAGAGCATCTCTCCCTCACCGGCTCCCTACGGTACCAATGGAACCGGCAGTTCCTCAGCGGTGGGTTGAACGTGCGCCAGTTCTGGCGGGAGGAGGGCGGCTCGGAACTGGCTTTCGATGCCAGCAACAACTGGCAGCCCACGGAGCGGACCACCCTCCGGTTTCAGGCCCGCTATGCTTCCTCGTCATCCTTCGTAACCCGGAATTCCTTCGACCCCTTGGAAGTGGTGCAGTCCATCGACTCGGACGGCGGCCTCACTCACCGCTTCAGCTTCGGGAATCTGTCTCTGTCCGCCAATCGCCGTCAGTATCTCTCCTCGGACCGGGTGGACATGACCCTTCCCAACCTGAGTTTCTCCTTGTCCCCCCGAACCTTCTTCAAGGCTCCCCCCACCGGGGCTCGGTTTTACAACAACCTCACCTGGTCGGGGTCGGCCAACTTTCGTCGGAGCCTCTGGGACCGCCCCCCCCAACCCGACACGGCAGCTTTCTCGCGGAGCAAGGCGGACCAGGTGAGTACCGAAGGGGGCTTGAATACCAGTCTGACCTTGGGCAACCTCTCCCTGTCGGGAGGCTTTCGTTTCCAGGAGTCGGTGCTGAAAGGGGTGCCGGTTCCGCCTGAAGGTTCGGAGCAAGGATGGTCCTCGGCCCTCCCCCCCGTGCGGCGGGATCTGGGAGAGGGCGACCTGCAGTGGAACCTTTCCCTGGGTTACCAACAGCGGCTGGTCGGCTCCACCACCCTCACCCCCAGTGTCGGCGTCTCGGGTCAGCTGCGGCGGTCGGACGAAGAGCCCCTGGCCCAGGACTTTGTGGCGGCGCCCAGGCGTGTCTCGTTGGGAGTGTCCCTGAAGACGGACCTTTACGGCTTTTTCCCCGGTTTCGGCCCCTTCGACGCCGTTCGGCACAAGGTGAGTCCGTCCTTCGACTTTTCCTATTCGCCCAAGGTGCAGCCGACTCCCACCCAAGAGACCGTGTTCGGGGCGAGGGTGGTGGGGGCTCAGCGGACCCTCGGCTTCGGACTGAACCAGACGTTCGAAGCCCGCCTGAAGAGCGAAGCTGCCGAGGAGCGGGCCCGGGCCATGAGCCGGGCCCGGTCCGATTCCCTTGCCCGGCAGGCGGATTCTTTGAGGATGCGGGCGGACTCTTTGGCCCGGAATCCCCTTATGGACCCGACGGGGAGCTTGGCGGATTCCTTGAGGCGGGTTGCGGATTCCCTGGAACTGGAGGTTTCGGCGCCGGACACGGCCCGGGTAGCCCAGGCGCGGCAAGAAGCGGCCAAGATCACCCTTTTGGCGCTGAATACGACCGCGGTGACCTACGATTTCGAGCGGGCCAAGGAGGACGGATCTTGGCTGCGAGGCTTCACCACCACCCAGATCTCCAACAACATCCAGTCCGACTATCTCCGGGGCATGAGCGTCAACGTGACCCACGATCTCTTCGAAGATGAGAGGGGGCTTCCCGGCGGTGGAACCGGTGGGGGAGCCCCTCGGCGGAGGTTCGCCCCTCATCTCTCCCAGGCCAATGTGGCCTTTTCTTTGGACGCCCGCTCCGGAATCGTGCGCCTGCTCCAAGGGTTCCTCGGCGTCGGGGAGGGGGGGAGGGCGGCCGCCACAGGCTCTCAGGCCCCCGGTCCTCCCCCGGGTGGGGAAGCCGAGCTAGGGGTGAGCCGCTCCCTCTCCGACGAAAGCTCGGTCATCCCAGGGGGAGACCCCGGTCGCCCGGGTCCGCGGCGCACCCCCGGAGGGAGCGGCTCCCAGAACTGGCAGGCCAATCTTTCCTACTCCCTTCAGCGTCCACGGAACGAGGCCTTCCCGTCCCATCAGATGATCCAGGGCTCCCTGAATTTCAACGCCACGGAGAACTGGTCGGTAAGTTGGCGCACGGGTTACGATCTCTCCAGGCAAGCCTTTTCCGACCACATCGTGCGGCTCACCCGGAATCTTCATCGCTGGCAAGCCTATTTCGATTTCCGCCAGACCGCCACGGGAAACTGGAGTTTCCGGTTCGAGGTGTCCCTCACCGACCAGCCGGACCTCCATTTCGACTATCAGCAGCGGAGCGTGAACGAGCAGGGGGGCGGGCGGCGGTTCTGAAGCGAGGTCGGCTGGGGGTCCTGAATTGGGGGGGAGACGAGAACAGGGAGTGTCCTCCAGAGAGGACACGCCCTCCCTCGATGCCGGCCTGGGACGCCTTCGGACCCCCGGCGGTGGCCTCGCGGCGGAAGGGAGGAAGGGAGAAGTGGGGGAGGTGGTGGCAGAGAGGCGGCTGCGGCACGCCTCCTGCTGAAAAGGGCGGAGGGGGTGGCCCCTTCTTCAGCCGGAGATGCCCATGACTCCTCTGCGACTCTCCCTGCTTCTAGCTGTGGCCGCATCCATGGCAGCTTGCGATGGGGACCTCCTGGAAGTGGATGACCCCGCCCCGGACCCGCCCCGGAATCTGGCCGGTTGGTACTATGCCCGGGCCGTATACTTGACCTGGGAGCTGGGCCCACGATGGAACGGGGAGTCCTTCCGGGTTTACGCCAGACGGCGGAACGATTCCCGCTACG
>JAUQOX010000180.1 GCA_030550695.1 Gemmatimonadota bacterium
AACGAAGGTCTCCCTTCTCTCCTCCCCAATCGGATTCCAACACTGCGACGAAAGGGCGGTCTGATGAGGAAAACCATCGCGGCGAGCCTGGCGCTGGGTGTGTTCGTTTTTTCGGTCCCTGGAGTTCCGGTCGCGGGTCAGCAGCCGGGGCAGACCTTCGAGGTCCGGCTTCCGGACTGGTTTCTGAATCTCCGCTTGCCCAATGGAGCCGGGAAATCTCTTTCCAGTCCGACGGCATTCGGTGCGGCCTACGGTTCCGCTTTTGTGGGGGGCGGGTACCAGAATCCGGTTCCTTTTGACAATGTGGACGATGCGGTGCTGGCCGGCGGCGTGGGTCTCTGGGATCCGGTGCAGTATGTGGGTCTAGAGGCCTCCGTGGCTGTGATCGATGTGTCGGAGTTGGGTGAAGTCACGATCGGCGCCAAGCTCCATCGCTATCTGGGTAAGGGGACGGCGGTGGCCTTCGGTGTCGAGAACCTCTATGAGAACTTGAAAGGGGACGACGGCAAGCCCCTGAACTTGGACCCCACCTTTTATGGGGTGGTGAGTCATACCTTCCAGATGATTCCGGGGGTGGCGCCGGGGACGGGCCGGGTTCATTTCAGCTTGGGGGTCGGCAACGGGCGCTTCGCCGAGAAACCCCTGCGGGCGCAACAAGAGGGAAAAGGGAAGAAGGGCACGTACGTCTTCGGAAATGCGGCGGTGGAGGTGGTGAGGAATCTGAACGCCATCGTGGATTGGGATGGGGTCGGCCTGAATGCCGGTTTTGCCTACACCCTGCCCCTTTCCGGGGTGGGCGCGGCTATCACGGTGGGCGTCGGTGATATCACCGAGGAAGCCAGCGACCGCCCGAGATTCTTGCTGGGAGGGGGAGTGGGGCTGCGGTTGTTCTGATGCGCGAGGGGAGTCGGGAGGTCTACTGAGCCAAAGGAATCAGCAGAGGACGGGGAGGCAGTGATGGTCGCGAAAAGTCTGGCGCAAGTTGGAGCCGTCGTGCTGGCCTTGGGGGGATTTGCCTCGGGCCTTTCGGGTCAGAAGGTGCATCAAGAACCTCCGCCGGTGGGAGAAATCGTCGTAGGGGTGGTGACCGGGGGTACGGGGGGAACTCCGGGAGCACCCAGCCAAATCCAGATTGTCTTCAGCTCGGGATCTCCCACCATCACCCTGAATGTCGGGGCCTCCAGGGCTCAGGTGCTCCAGGCGCTGGGGAATCCCATGATCGTCTCCCTGTTGCAACGGGCAGGTCTCATCGCCTTCGATCCCCAGGGCGGCCTGATCCCTGGTCCGAATGCCCAACAGGGAGGGGCACGGCCCGAACCCGTCGCCTCACCCCCCTCGGGCCCCGGCGGGAGTGGTCGGTAGTCCACACCGACTTGGAGAGGACCGGTTTTTCGAAAAAGGTGGCCCCTCCCGCGGGTCATCGCCGACCCTGCAGGCAACAGCGTTGACGGAGACCCATTGAAGCGTCTGTTCGATATCCTGGGCGCCTCGGTCCTGTTCTTTCTTTCTTTGCCGATCCTGTTCCTGGCCGCTCTGGCTGTTTGGGTTTCTTCTGGAGGCCCGGTTTTTTTTGGCCACTGGAGGATGGGGAGAGGGGGGCGCCCGTTTCGCTGCTGGAAGCTTCGGACCATGGTACCCGATGCGGAAGCCTGGCTGGAGCGGGACTTGGGTCTCAAGGCCCTCCATCGGATCAACGGCTTCAAGCTTCCCCGATCTTCCGACCCGCGGATTACCAGGATAGGGCATTTCCTTCGCTTCACCCATTTGGACGAGTTGCCGCAGCTCATCAACGTCCTCCGTGGGGAAATGTCCCTGGTCGGGCCCCGGCCCGTCGTGGAAGAGGAGCTGGAGTGGTATGGGGATAGGAAGGAGGAGTTCCTCAGTGTTCGGCCGGGCATTTTCGGGGAGTGGACAGCCCGCGGGAAAAGACGTCCGGATTATCCGGAAAGGGTGGAGGTGGAGCTGAGCTATATCCAGGGCCGTGGGTTTCTTAAGGATCTCCTGATCTTGTTGAGGAATATCCCGGTGCTCTTGGTAGGACAGTCCGAGGGCGAGGGAGAGGCCGGGGGTGAGGGGAATACGGGGGGGACCAAGGCTGGCCATGCCCTGGCCGAGCGCGCTTCGTCCTTACAGCCCTCCTTTGTCGAGGCGCCGGATCCTTTGCCAGGCAAGGTGGCCGTTGGAGGCAAGCGGTAACCCCGCTGTTCGAAGCACCGGCCAGACGGCTCTGGTGCATGATTGGTTGGTTACCTGGGGGGGCGCTGAAAGTGTCTTGCAGTCCCTTGCCCATCTATTCCCCGAAGCACCCATCTACGTAGGGGTCTGGAATCCCGTCCCACGGGTCCGGGCAACCTTCGGCTCCCGCACCATCCGGACCACTTGGCTACAACGTATTCCCGGTGCCCGCCAACGCCATCGGCGGTTCCTTCCCCTTTTTCCGCCGGCCTTCCGGAGCCTGGATCTCTCTGGGTTCCCCTTGGTCGTCAGTGACAGCCACGCCTTCAGCAAAGCGGTGCGGGTCGGGGCGGGGAGTTTGCACGTGTGCTACTGTCACACTCCCCCACGCTACCTCTGGGATCTCTCCCACGCCTATCTCAGTCCCCTGCGCCGTACCCTCTTGGTTCCCCTCCTGGCCTGGCTTCGAAGGGAGGACCTTCGAGCTGCCCGGGGGGTGACCTTTTTCCTGGCCAATTCCCGGTTCGTGGCGGAGCGGATCCGGAAAACCTACGGGCGCTCGGCCCGGGTGGTCTACCCGCCGGTGGACGTGGAGTGCTTCGCCTCTGCCCCGGTCCAAGAGGGGGAGTATTTCCTGGCCGGCGGGCGGTTGGTCCCCTACAAGGGGGTCGATCTTGCCATCCAGGCCGCAAACCTGGCCGGCTTCCCGCTGTTGGTGTTCGGGGATGGCCCTGAACGGCGGCGCCTGGAAAAGATGGCGGGAGCCACAGTACATTTTCTCGGCTGGCTGGAACCGCAAGCCTTGGCCGCCGTGATTTCCCGTGCCAAAGCCCTCTTGTTCCCCGGCGTGGAAGATTTCGGAATTCTTCCTGTGGAGGTCATGGCTGTGGGAAAGCCGGTGGTTGCTTACGATGAGGGGGGTGCGCGGGAGACTGTGGTCCATGGGCTTACCGGCTGGCTCTATCGGCAAGCCGGGGTTCAAGGGCTTCTCGAGGCCCTTCGAGGTTTCCAGGATCGCCGGTTTTCTCCGGAGGTCATCCGGGAACACGCTTGGCGGTTCCGTCGGCAGAGGATGGAGGCCGAACTGCTGGGTGCCCTGAGGGAGTTCGTTGCCTTGTTCCGGGAGAGCGCTGGCCTTGGCCGTTCAGGCTCTTCTTTCGAATCCCTGAGCTTCCCTTGAGGATCGAGCTATGAAAATCGCCGTCATCGGGACCGGCTATGTGGGACTGGTAGCCGGTGCCTGTTTCGCCGAGACCGGCAACGATGTGATTTGCGCGGACATTGACGAACAAAAGATCGCACGGTTGCGGCAAGGAGAAATCCCCATCTACGAGCCAGGGCTGGAGCCGCTGGTGCGGGAGAACGTGAAAGCCGGCCGGTTGTCTTTCACCACGGATGTGGCTGAGGCCGTGCGGTCCTCCAGTGTGATTTTCATTGCCGTCGGAACTCCCCCCGACGAGGACGGCTCAGCCGATCTCCAGCATGTGCTGGCTGTGGCCCGGACCATCGGCCGTTCCATGAATGGCGCCAAAATCGTGGTGACCAAAAGCACCGTGCCCGTGGGAACGGCAGCGCGGGTCCGGGCAGCCATCGAAGCCGAGACTTCGCATCCTGTCCACGTCTGCTCCAATCCTGAATTCTTGAAAGAAGGGGCGGCCGTAGAGGACTTCCTCAAGCCTGACCGGGTGGTCTTGGGCGTCGATTCGGAGTTTGCCGGCAGAGTCCTGACGGATCTCTACGCCCCCTTCGTCCGGTCCAGCAATGCCATTCTTCTGATGGATATCCCCTCGGCGGAGATCACCAAATATGCGGCGAACGCTATGCTGGCTACCCGCATTTCCTTCATGAACGCTATTGCTCAGCTCTGTGAAGCTGCCGGAGCAGACGTGGATATGGTTCGTCGGGGAATCGGGAGTGATCAACGGATCGGGAAGGCCTTTCTCTACCCGGGAGTAGGCTACGGAGGGAGTTGTTTTCCCAAAGATGTCAAGGCTCTCATCCGCACCATGGAGGAAGTGGGGGCGGACGCGTCAATTCTCAGAGCGGTAGAGCAGGTAAATCGAAGTCATAAGGAGTTGCTGGTGCGCTGGGTTGTCCGACGCTTCGGCGAGGACTTGTCCGGAAGACTGCTGGCCGTGTGGGGTCTTTCCTTCAAGCCGAACACCGACGACATGCGGGAAGCCCCCAGTCTGGTGACCGTGCCGGCCCTGCTGAAGCGTGGCGCCCGTGTGGTGGTTCACGACCCTGTGGCTATGCACGAGGCCCGACGCCACTTCGGCGAGCGGGTAGTCTATGCCGCGACGAATTACGATGCCCTGCAGGGAGCGGACGCACTGCTGATCCACACCGAGTGGCTTCCCTACCGGAGGCCAGATTTCGAACGGATGAAGGCGGCCATGAAGCACCCCATCATCTTCGATGGTCGCAACCTATATCGGCCGGAACAGATGGAGGAGCTCGGCTTCGAGCATTATTCCGTGGGTAGGAGACATGTATTGGCGGCAGACGCGAGGAAGGGCTGAGAAGGCATGCGGATCCTGATCACGGGCGCAGCGGGATTCTTGGGTTCCCACCTGGTGGACCGCTTCCTGGCAGCAGGCTATAAGGTGGTGGGGGTGGACAACTTCATCACCGGCTCATGGAAGAATCTGGAGCACCTGCAGGGGCGAGAGGATTTCTTCTTTATCCGGCATGATGTGAGCAAGCCCCTCTTTTTGGCAGAACGGGTCTCGGGAGTCCTGCACTTCGCCTCGCCGGCCAGTCCGGTGGATTATCTGGAGTTTCCCATCCAGACCCTCAAGGTGGGAAGTCTGGGTACCCACAATATGCTGGGGCTTGCCAAGGCCCACGAAGCCCGATTTCTGTTGGCCTCGACGTCCGAGGTGTATGGGGACCCACAGGTCCATCCCCAGCCGGAGACTTATTGGGGGCATGTCAACCCGGTGGGTCCTCGGGGAGTCTACGACGAAGCCAAGCGCTTTGCCGAGGCCATGACGATGGCCTACCATCGTTACCATGGCTTGGATACCCGCATTGTGAGGATCTTCAACACTTACGGCGAGCGGATGCGACCGGCGGACGGTAGGGTCGTCAGCAACTTCATCGTGCAGGCTTTGCGGAACGAGCCCCTTACTCTTTATGGCGACGGAAGCCAGACCCGATCCTTTTGCTACGTGGAAGACCAGGTGGAAGGGATCTTTCGCCTTTTCCACGCTGACTATTCGGAGCCGGTGAACATCGGAAACCCCGATGAATTCACCATAAGGGAACTGGCCGAGGTGGTGCTCCAGGAAACCGGGAGTTCGTCGTCTTTGGTGAACCTCCCCCTGCCGGTGGACGATCCGAAGGTACGTCGGCCGGACATTTCCCGGGCACGGCGCCTCCTGGGCTGGGAGCCGAAAGTGGGACTCAGGGAAGGCGTTCGGCGAACGGTTCCCTACTTCCGCCATCGGATCCAGGAGGACGATGCACGAGCCCGGCCCATCGTATAGGGTGGCCGAAGTCGAGAGGAGGAGTTCATTTGGACCCTGCGGGCCGGAGGGAAGGGGGCCCGAACCGAGGTACGAGGGGGGAGGTCGTGGCATGGAGATTCTCCTTACCGGGGTGGCGGGATTCATCGGTTCCCACCTGGCCGAACGTCTTCTGGCAGCTGGGCACACGGTGGTCGGCCTGGACAATTTCGACGACTTCTATGACCCTTCCACAAAGGAGAAGAATCTCGAAGTTGCCAGGGGT
>JAUQOX010000013.1 GCA_030550695.1 Gemmatimonadota bacterium
GCGCTGAAGGTTGGCCAAGATCCCGTGGTAAGGCCCGCCGGGCAGGGGGACTTCCCCTTCCACCGTTTCATGACGGATCGCCACAGCCTCCGCCACTCCGTTCAGGCGGGCGTTTTCCCGGGCCACCTGGCAAGCAACCTCGTCGCATTCGAATGCGGTCACCCCACCGGCCCCCAGGAGCGCGGCCGAGATGGAAAGGATGCCCGAGCCCGCCCCCACATCCGCCACCCTTTCGCCGGGGGAGAGGAGGCGATCCAACAGGCGAAGACAGCCACGGGTGGTGGCGTGCTCGCCTGTCCCGAAAGCCATGCCCGGGTCCAGGCGAACCCAACGCACGCCCGGCAAGGGAGGGGGCGCCCCCTCCCAGGTGGGGGTGACCCCCAGGCGGGGCGTGATCTGCCGAGGCGCCAGGCCTCTACGCCAGAGGGTCGCCCACTCTTCCTGCTCTTGCCACCACCAGGAGATCTCGACCCCTCCGGAACCCGCCCGAAGGGCCATCTCCTCGTGGAGCCCCTTCAAAAGCGGTCCTTCGTTTTCCGGCCCCGGAAAGTAGGCTAGCAGCGTCCCGCCCCGCTCCTCGACTCCCACAGCCCCCGCCTCCATGAGGAAAAAACCCAAGGACTCCAGGTCGGCGGGCACAGAGGCCCGAAGGGAAACCACCAGCCACCGCAGTTCGGACAGGCTCACCGGCCTTTCCTTTCACGAGATGGAATGGCTCAGGAGAAAGCTTCCTTGACCTTGGCCCAGAAGCCTTTCTCCTCCCCCCCGCCGGGCTCGCCGCTCCCGAAAGGACGTTCTTCCAGCCGAGCCAGCTCCCGGAACAGCCGTTCCTGCTCGGGAGTCAGATGGGTGGGAGTCCAGACCCGAATCCGGACAAGCTGATCCCCCCTTCCCCGACCGTGGAGCTCCGGAAGCCCGCGCCCCCTGAGGCGGATCACTTCGCCGCTTTGGGTTCCGGGGGGGATGGTCACCATGGCCGGCCCGTCCACGGTGGGGACCTCGACCTGGGCACCGAGGGCGGCTTGACTGAAAGTGATCGGTAGGTCCAGGAGCAAATCCGGTCCGTCCCGGACGAACCGCGGGTCTTCCTGGATGTCCAAGAATACCACAATGTCCCCCCGGGGGCCGCCCCGGGGACCGGCACTCCCCTGCCCCCGCAGTGTGATGTAGTTCTCCCCGCTCACTCCGGGAGGAATCTCTACCACCACCTCCCGTTCCGCCCGCACCCGACCTTCCCCCCGGCACACCTCGCAGGGCTCCCGGATGACCCTCCCCTCACCCCCACAGGCCCGGCACGGACTCACGGACACGAATTGACCGAAAACGGATCGCTGGACGTGGCGCTGTTCCCCCGTGCCGCCGCAAGAGGGGCAGGTCACGGCCCCTTTCCCCGGAGGAGCCCCCGACCCCCCACAGGCATCGCAGACCTCCAGGACCGAGACGCGGATCCGTTTGGAAGCTCCCTTCGCCACCTCCTCCAGGGTCAGGGGAACCCGCACCCGCAAGGTCTGCCCCCGGGGCGCGCCCCGGCCCCGCCCACCCCTTCTCCGGCCTCCGAAGATCTCTTCGAAACCTCCGAAACCGCCGAAGTCCCGCATGAAGACCTCGATGGCATCGGCAAAGTCGAAGCCGGTCCATGCGGTACCGCCCATCCCCCCCCGGAGGCCTTCCTCGCCGTACCGATCGTAGACCGCCCGTTTCTCGGGATCCCGAAGGACCTCGTAGGCCTCGGTGATCTCCTTGAAGCGCTCCTCGGCCTCCTTGGAGCCCTCGTTCCGGTCGGGGTGATAGCGGAGAGCCAGCTTGCGGTAGGCCTTCTTGATCTCCTCGGTGCTCGCGTTCCGGGAAACCCCTAAACGCTCGTAGTAATCGGCCATGTTCTGCTCAGACGTCACGGAAGAGGAGACGCGCCGGTGGCTCGGGCTGAGGCTCCGAAGAGACTGCCCCCGGCAGGGGCGACCCCGCTCTGGAACGCCCCGAGGGTACCCCTGGAAAGTTGTGGGGCCGAGCCCGTTCCCCGGACTTCAGCCGGCTCGGATGCCCCGGGGGGGAACCTTCCCAAGGGCCGAGCCATCTCCCACGACGGGGGAGGGGCGGATCCGACGGGGAGGCAGTCACTCGCCAAGGATCCGATTCACCAGCGCCGACGTGGAGTCCACGATGGCGATGACCTTCTCGTAGGGCATCCGTGTCGGACCGATGATCCCGATCACCCCTTTCATTCCGCCCACCCGGTATTCGGCGGTCACCAAGGTGAAGGAGGAAAGCTCCTCCTGGTCGTGTTCCCCGCCGATGGTGATCTGCAGGCCTCCCTGGTGATCCCGGGAGGAAAGGGCTTTGAGGAGAATCTCCCGCCGTTCGGTGAGTTCGATGAGTTCTTTGAGACGGGCTCCGTCCTTGAACTCCGGTTGCGAGGCCAGGACGCTGGTCTTGCCCAAGACCAGTTCGCCCTCTTCCAGCTCCTCCCAGCGGAACAGGTCCGACCCCGACTGGATGAAGATGTTGAGAAGTTCCTCCGTGGCGGGGGAGTCGTCAGGGCGGCTGTCCCTCAACCGTTGGGGCAGGGTTTCCCGGATCTCCCTCAGGGTCAACCCGCCGAGACGCTCGTTGAGCAACACGGTGAGGGCTACCAAGGTATCGTCCGGCACTTCCCCGTCGAAGTCCACGTAGACGGTCCGCACCAGACCGCTCCGGACGGTGGCCACCAAGAGGATCCGCCGCGAAGAGACCTTCAGGAGTTCCAGCTTCTCCAGGACAGCCTCTTCCAGACGGGGAGCCAGGCCCACCCCCAGTTCCAGGGACAACACGCTCAGGGCCCGGGCTGCCCGCCGCAGGAGACGTTCCACCGTGGTGATCCCCCCCGGATCCAGCTCACGAAGGAGCTGGTCCTCTTCCTCCCGGGTGAGGTTGGGGCGCTGGATGATCTGGTCCACATGATAACGGTAGGCCAGGTCCGTCGGGACGCGGCCTGCCGAGTGGTGGGGGTGGGTGAGGTAGCCCTTTTCCTCCAGATCGCTCATGGTGTTGCGAATCGTGGCCGGCGACACCCCCAAGCCGCACAGGCGAGCCACCGTGCGGCTTCCGGCGGGCTCCGCCGACTCCACGTAGCTGCGAACCACAGCTTCCAGGACCCGACTCTCCCGTTCGGTGAGGTCGTGTCCCCGGGGGGTGGCCAGGCGAGTCTCCCGCTTCTGACGGTCCATACTCCATTGCCTCGGGAAGGGAGCACGGAAAGATCGAGACGGCTGGAACCCTCCGTCAACGTCCGCCCTTTCCTCCGCGGTCCCTTTGCAGCTCCGACCTCTCCAGCACCCCGTCCAGCTCTACGACCAAAGAATCCAACAGCAGCCACCCTTCCGCCGTCAGCCGGACCCGCGACCCCCACCATTCCGCCCACCCCTTTCGGATCCAGCCCGCCAGGAGTCCCCGACCCGCTGACGGCAACTCTCCGGAAGAGATCCCCGCGTCGGTGCGAAGGCCCAGCCACAGCCGTTCCAGCCGGGCCTGGGCCGGGGAGAGGCGCTCCTCGCCTTCCACGGGCAGTTTCCCCTCCCCCACCGCCTTCTGGTATGCGGACCAGTCTCGCAAGTTCCATCGGCGCATGGGGAACCGGAAGGAGTGGGCACTGTTGCCCAGACCCAGGTACGGACGCAGCTGCCAATAGGCCAGGTTGTGGCGGGACTCGAACCCCGGCAAGGCAAAGTTGGAGACCTCGTAGTGCCGATAGCCTTCGGCGCGAAGCCGTTCTGCAGCCCAGAGGAACTCCTCCCGATAGCGCTCGTCCCCCGCCGGCGAGACCTTCCGGTCACGGACCGCGCGCTCCAACGGGGTACGGGGCTCCACCGTAAGGCCGTAGAGGCTCAGGTGGGTCGGTCGTAAGGCCAGCGCCGCTTCCAAATCCTTCCTCCATTCACGGTCCACCTCCGCCGGCAAGCCGAACAGGAGATCCAGGTTCAGGTTCGCGAACCCTTCCCGGCGGGCCAGGGCCACCGCTTCCCGGGCGTCGTCCGGGCCGTGGAGCCGACCCATCCAGCGGAGCACGGGCGCCTGGAAACTCTGCACGCCGAGACTGAGCCGGTTCACCCCGGCCTGCCGCCAACGTCGAGCCACCTCCCGGTGGAAGGACTCGGGGTTCGCCTCCGCCGTCCACTCCAGGTCTTCCCGAGCCAGGCGACCGGGGCCCAAAACCTCCTTCACTCCGTCCATGGCGGCGGGCCCCAGGAGGGAGGGAGTCCCTCCCCCCACGTAGAGGGTCTCCAGCTCGCGGGCAAGGCCGAAGAGCCCTTCGTCCTCGACCAGGCGAAGCTCCCTGTCCAGGGCTGAGATCCAACTCCCCACGGGCGGGGACGGGGAAACCGTCACGGCGAAGTCGCAGTAGAAGCAGCGCCGGACGCAAAAGGGCGCATGCAGGTAGACCACCGCCACGGACTCTTCCTGTCGGTCCCTCACGAATCCCCCCCCGGGATGCCGTGCCCCCGGCGGAAGCGCAGGCCCGGGCACGCCTTCACCCAGCCCCCCATCTCGAGGGCCGCCAACCCCGCCAGCACCTCCCGAGGGGAGGACCGGGAGCGGAGAGCCACCTCGTCCACCGTCCGGGGCTCGTCTCCCAGGGCATCCCAAAGGGCGAGCAAAGCCGGGGGAAGATCGCGAGGGGGAGCGGAGGGGTCCAAAGTCCCTTGCGAAGGTCTCTTCCCATCCCCCGACCCTTCCCCCTCGCCCCCCCGGGGGCCGGGATCCGTCCCCTCACCGGCGCGTCCCCTTTTCCGGACCCGCGCTTCCCGAACCAAAGGCTCCAAAGCTTCCAGGACCGCTTCCGGAAAGGGAATGACGCCGGCCCCATCCCGGAGAAGCAAGTTGGAGCCCCTGGCCCTGGGGTTCTCCACCGACCCGGGCAGGGCGTAGACGTCACGGCCCAACTGGAGGGCATGATCCACCGTGATGAGAGCTCCACTCTTGTCCCCTGCCTCCACGACCACCACCGCCCGGGCCAGGGCCGCCAGAATCCGATTTCGCTTGGGAAAGTGATGCCGGAGAGGCGGCTCCAGGGGGGTGAATTCCGAAACCAGGAGACCGGAACGGGAGATGGCCTCTGCCAGTCTTCCCTGGCCGTGGGCGGGGCGGATCCCCAGCCCGGAACCCAGCACGGCCAGCGTGGCACCCCCGACCCCCAGGGCCCCCCAATGGGCAGCGGAATCGATTCCCCGGGCCATCCCGCTGGCCACCACGACCCCGGCGGCACCCAGCAGCCTGCCCACGGTTTCCGCCGCCCGTCGGCCCACTTCCGTGGGAGCGCGGGTCCCCACCACCGCCACCGAAGGACCCCTCAGGAGCTCCTCCCTGCCCCGGAGGAACAGGAGAGGGGGAGGGTCGTCCAGATCCTTGAGGGAGGAAGGGTAGTGGGGCGAGGTGATGGGGATCAGGGTCAGCCCCTGCCGTTCCCAGCGCGTCCTCAAGGCGGCCGGATCGCCTTCCCGAAAGAGGCTCCTCTGGGCCCCCAAAGCCCTCCAGGCCGCCACGGCGGAGCCCCATTGCTGGATCCCCCTCCAGATCCCCCGGTCCCCCAACCGGGGAATCCCCTTGAGTGCCAAGACGGCCTCGATTTCCGCGGCCTCCCGGGAACCGCCGCCCAGGGGACTCAGTTCGTCTCCCACCCCCCACCCCTCGCGGGCGAACCGCTTAAGCCTTCTTCCTCCCAGGCCTCCGGCCCTCGGTCGGCTTCACCGCTCGGATGGCTCCGGCCCTCCCCTTCGATCTTGCGGTAAAGTTCCTCAAGCAGGGGCTCCAACCCTCGGCGCGCCACGCTGCTGACCGCAAAGACCCCCCAGGCCGAAGGGGCGTGGATCTTGGGCAAGGGCCCCCCCTTGCCCAACAGGTCCGTCTTGGTGAGGACCACACAGTGAGAGCGTTCCGCCAGCCCTTCCGAGTATTGCCGGAGTTCGCGGCGTAGATCGTCGTAGTCCCGCTGGGGATCGGGGGAGTCCACAGGGATGAGGAATGCCAGCGTGCGGGTCCTCTCCACGTGACGCAAGAACTGAAGGCCGAGCCCCCGCCCTTCGTGGGCCCCCTCGATGATCCCGGGAATGTCCGCCACCACAAAGGAGCGGAACCCGTCGAGCTTTACCACGCCCAGGTGGGGTTCGAGGGTCGTGAAGGGGTAGTCGGCGATCTTGGGGCGGGCCCGGGAGATGGCGGCCAGGAGGGTGGATTTCCCTGCGTTGGGTTTTCCCACCAGCCCCACGTCGGCCATGAGCTTGAGCTCCAGCTCGATCCAGCGCTCTTCGCCTTCCTCCCCCGGCTCCCACCGCCGGGGGGCTTGACGGGTAGGGGTGGCAAAGCGGGCATTCCCCCTCCCCCCCCTCCCTCCCCTGGCCACCACTAGCCGCTGTCCCGGCCGGACCAGTTCTCCCAACACCCGACCGGTCTGCTGATCCCGCACCACCGTCCCTAGAGGCACCTTGATCACGGTATCGGCACCGGATTTGCCGGTGCGGTTGTTGCCCTCTCCGTGCTGCCCCCGCTCCGCCGTGAAGTGCTGACGGTGGGTGAAATCCAGTAGGGTGGCCAGATGGGGATCGCCCTCGAGGATCACACTCCCCCCCGAGCCACCGTCCCCCCCCGAAGGCCCCCCCCGGGGAACCCCCTTCTCGCGCCGGAACGCCTCGGCCCCCGAACCTCCGGTGCCTCCTTTCACATAGATCACGGCCCTGTCTACGAACATGGGCAGCCTCCTCGAAGCCCTCCAAGCAACCCTGCCGTCGGAGGGGGTCTTGACCCCTTTCGGCCCTCGGTCGCCGCCCCCGGGACGACCTTCCCCCTTCCCTTTTCCGTCGGCCTCAGCGCGGGGGGGGCGACGAACGGGCCGAGCCCAGGTGAAAGGTGGCCCGAATCTCGCCCACCACCGCGCCCAGGGTGTTGCGGACCCGTCTCCAGCGGAAGCGCTCCAGAGCCTCGGCCTCGGCGGGCGAGAGCAGTCCCAGATCGTCCAACACCCGGATGACCGCGGGATCGAGGGCCCTCCGGTGCCCGTCCTCCACCTTGAGGGCAATGCCCATCTTCAGGTGGGGAATCACCAACCCATACACCCCCTCGGCCCCGAGCTTTCCGAGGATTCTACCCCCGGTCACTTCGGCCAGCGCCGTGCAAAGACGCCCCGTCCCCGCCACCATGAAGGGGTGGGCCGCCATGGCCCCGAGCACCCGCCGGGGGCCCTCGTCGGTTCGGCTGCGGCTGGCCAAACGGGCGAAGGACAGGGCCATGGTCTCCAGGGGGACGGCAAAGGCCAGCATTCCACACCCGTCCGGACAAGTTTGCAGGCGCCCTGCCGGTATGTCGGTAAAGGCTGCCACGATTTCCCGGATGCGCTCCTGCAAGGGGTGGGTAGCCCTGAGATAGTCCGGCAGGGAGTACCCTTGGGCCTTCACCCACCCCAGAAGGGCGGCGTGTTGGCCGGAACAATTGTTGTGGACGGGGAGGATCTCCCCTCCGTCTTTCAGCAGGGACTCCCAAACCCTCGTGGAAAGGGGAGGAAGGGGACCCAATCCCAGGGCTTCTTCCCCCAGCCCCACCTTCGCCAGGATCGAGCGCACCCCAGCCAGGTGGAGGTCTTCTCCGTTGTGGGAGGCCGCCGCCAAGGCCAGCTCGGCATCCGTGAAAGCATAGCGCCCGACGACCCCGTCCTCCACCAGCGGGAGAGCCTGAAAGGGCTTGGCTGCAGAGCGGTAGACCACGGTCAGGCCCCCATCGCCATGGGTCGCCACCACGGTCTCACCTTCCACCGCCACCACATGAACTCGGTGGAACGACTCCACGATCCCATCCCGGGTGCATACCACCCCCTTGGGCTCCCCGCCCCTGGCACCCATCACCCCCTCCCCCTCATGAACCCCTCCTGAAGCTCGCCCCTAGTCGGGGGCGCCGAAATATTCCCTTGGGCAGAACAGGGTCCGGACGGCCGCAACTGCCGGACCGGCCTCATCCCGCCCACGCCTCCACGAACCTGGCTCCGTGTGCCCAGAGCAAGCGCAGGCCCACGAGAATGAAAACCCCACCGAACACCACCTTCAGGGTCCGGGCCTTCATCCTCTGGTTCAGGCGCGCCCCCCACCGGGCCGTGAAGACCGCACCTGGCAGGAGCCCGAGGCCTGCCGGGAGAAAGATGTACCCCACGGAGCCGGGGGGGAGATCCTGGTGGCCCCAGCCGCTGAATCCATAGGTCAGGGCCGCGGTCAAGCCGCTGAAGACCACGATGCCGAGGGAGGTGGCCGCCACCTTTTTGATGTCCAGGCGGACGACGTAAAGGAGGATCGGAATGGCCACGATCCCCCCTCCCACCCCCAAGAGAGAGGTGATGAACCCCACCAGGGCTCCCCCCAGGACCGCAACAGGCACGGAGGTCTTTTCGCCGGGGCCGGCTGTCCCGCCCTTCCGTTGCCCCATCAGGAGATTGAGCCCGCTGACCACCAGGAAGAGGCCGAATCCCGCCTTCAGAACGTCAGCCGGCAGACGCACGGCCACTTGGACCCCTCCCATGGCCGCCAGGACCGCCGTGGCCGCCATGGGGAGAGCTGCCCGCCACACCACCAGCCCGGCCCGGTGATAGGACAAGGTACCGGCCAGGGCGGTGGGCACGATGACGAACAGACTTGTCGCGTGGGCCACCACCGCCTGAAGGTCTCCGGGAACCCGGACACCGCTCCATTCCGGGTGGGCCAGCAACGCGTAGAGGATCGGCACCATGACGATCCACACGCCCACCCCCACCAACCCCGATACCAGACCTACCAGGCCTCCGGACAACAGGGTCAAGACAAAGGCCAGGGGAGTCATCCCCATCCCCCCGCCGGCGATTCCGGCCCTAGGAGGAGGCTCAAGGCTGGGGACTCGGAACGGACCTGGGGACAGGAGGAACGTCCCCACCCAACCGGCCCTCCCCGCCCTGAGGGGGCCGGACCACGACCGGTTGCCAGTCGTCTTCCTTGGGGTCCCCTGCCAGATCCAAAAGTGTCCGGGTATCGGCAGCCCCCAACAGAAGGGACCGGGCTTTCAGGAGGGCCCGGTCCCTCCCCAGGGTCCGTCGAAAGGCCCCCGCATCCCCCCAGGCCTGTTCGGCGATCTCCTGCTCCAAACGGAGGCGCAGGAACCGCTCCGCCCTTTGGAAAGCCGCAGGGGAGAGGGGGAGACCGGCGGCTTCCAGCCGGGCCCGGAACGCTTCCAGATCCGCCCGGTCCAAAGAGAAGGACTCGCTCAGGGCTGGCCGGCGCTGGCGGTACTCCACAGCGAAGTGGAACACCTGGGTGGAAAAGGCACCACCCCCCCGCTCCAATTCCCGAAGGGCGTCCCGCTCTTGGGTGGTGAGGGTATCGGGAATCACCAACACGTCGGGGACGATCCCCCCTCCGCCCAGGACCTCCCTACCCCCTTCCGTCCGGTAAGCAGGCCTGGGGAAGGTGTCGGGCCGGGACACGGGCTCCCCTCCGAGACTCAGGGTGCTCTGCTCCATGGCGGCCAGCTGGGCGTCCCGTTCCTTCTGGATGGATCGGCCCAAGGGGGTGAACCACCTTCCGGTGGTCAGCCGTAACAGGTTGCCGCCGCTCAAGGGGAAGAGGGTCTGCACGGAGCCCTTCCCGAAGGTGGGGGCGCCCACCACGACGGCCCGGTCGTGGTCTTGCAAGGCCCCCGCCACGATCTCGGAGGCGCTGGCGCTTCTTTCGTCCACCAGGACCGCCACGAGGAGGTCCCGATAGGGCTGGGGCTCCCGGGCCGAGAATACCTCCCGCTGCCGTTCCGTCCGACCCCGCGTCTCGACCACCGCCTGGCCGGGATCCAGGAAGAGGTCGGCGATGGCCACGGCCTGGTCCAGCGCCCCGCCAGGGTTGCCTCTGAGGTCCAGGATCAGTCGGCGGATTCCCCCGCGCCACAGGGAGTCCACCGCCGCCCTCACTTCTCGGGCCGAGGTTTCGCTTACGGACTGCAAAGGAAGGTAGCCCACGCCCCCTTCCAGGGCGAGAACGAAGGGAACCGAGCGAAGGCGAATCACCTCCCGAGTCAGCGTGAAGGGGAGCGGATCCTGGATCCCGGGGCGCCGCACCTTCAGCGACACCTCCGTTCCCGCAGGGCCTCGCAGGGCGTTCACCACTTCTTCGGGATCCCAACCTTCCACCGAGGTTCCGTTGACTTCGACGATCTGATCGCCCGTCCGGATCCCGGCCCGGGTGCCCGGGCTGCCTGGCAAGGGGGTCACGACGGTGACCCACCCGTCCCGAGGAATCACCTCCAGACCCACCCCGCCGTACTCCCCTTCCATGCGAATGCGGAAGTTCTGGGCCTCCCGGGGAGAAAGGAGCGAGGTGTTGGGGTCCCCAAGCCCATCCAGAACGGCCTCCAGGGCCCTCTGGTACAGGTCCGCCCGATCCACGGGCTCCACGTAATCCCGGGCCAGGTGCTCCATGACCTCCTGGAACACTCTCACGTGGACGAAGAGATCCCGGTCCTGGCCTGTCCCCTGCTGGAACAGCCAGCCGGCCCCGACGGCAGCCACCAGGAGCACGCCGCCGGCCAAGACTCCGCGTCGTTCAGGCTTCATGGACTTCCATCCTCAACTTCTCTCCTCGGGCAGAGGCGGCCCGGAGGAACCGGCAGGCCCCCCGGGGACGAAGACATGGGCAAACCGAGACGACAGGGCCCTCTGCAGAGCTTGCTGGACTTGGGCCACCCCTCCTTCCCCACGGATCACCACCACCGAATCCGAGCCCTCGGCAAGCTGGAGGTAACCCTGCCGGACCCGGCGGAAAAACTCCAACTCCTCGCGTTCCATTCGATCCCCGCCTCCCCCCTTTCGGCGGAGCCCCTCCTCGGCGGGAAGATCCAGGAGAAGGTAGAGGTCGGGTCGCACCCCGCCGGTGGCCAGGCGGTTCGCCCGGCTCACTTCCTCCAGATCCAGTCCCCTTCCGAACCCCTGGTAGGCCAGGGTGGAAAGGTCGAAACGATCCGCCAGGACGATCTCCCCTCGGGCCAGGGCCGGACCGATCACCTGCCGGACGAGGGCTCCCCGGGCAGCCAGGATCAGGAAAAGCTCCGTCTCCGGGGGGATCTGCCAGTCCCCCCGCTCCAAGAAGAGGTTTCGGACCGCCTCCCCCACGGGCGTTCCCCCGGGTTCCCGAACCAACACGTGGGGAAGCCCCAAACGGCCGAACCATTCGGAAAGGCTCCGGGCTTGGGTGGTCTTCCCGGCCCCCTCCACCCCCTCCAGCACCACGAAGAGCCCCCGGCCCATGGCCGGCCTACTCGTAGTACTCCCTCCCCAGGTGGGTGAGGGGTTCCTCACCCATCATCCACCGGAGGGTGTTCTTGAGCTTCCGATGCTGAATGAAGAGATCATGCTCCGGATAGAGGCCCGGGGGCGTCATGGGGCTCTTGAAATAGAAGGATAACCATTCCTGGATTCCCCGGAGACCGGCCCGGGCGGCCAGATCCAGGAAGAGGACCAGGTCCAGAACGATGGGCGCGGCCAAAATGGAGTCGCGACAAAGGAAATCCAGCTTGATCTGCATGGGGTAACCCAGCCATCCGAAGATGTCCAGGTTGTCCCAGCCTTCTTTGTTGTCTCCCCGGGGCGGGTAGTAGTTGATGCGCACCTTGTGGTACACGTTCCCATAGAGATCGGGATAGAGATCAGGCTGGAGGATGTGTTCCAGGACCCCGAGCTTGGATTCCTCCTTCGTCCTGAAGGATTCCGGGTCGTCCAGAACCTCGCCGTCCCGGTTTCCCAGGATGTTCGTGCTGAACCAACCTGAAAGCCCCAACATCCTCATCTTGAGGCCGGGGGCCAGGATGGTCTTCATGAGCGTCTGGCCCGTCTTGAAATCCTTACCCGCAATGGGGACCCCCCGCTCCAGGGCCAGCTCCTCCAGGGCAGGGATATCCACGGAAAGATTGGGAGCCCCGTTGGCATAGGGGACCCCCTCCATGATGGCGGCATAAGCGTACAACATGCTCGGGGCGATGTCCCGGTCGTTGTCCTCCATGGCCTTTTCGAAGGACTTGATGTTGTCGTGTGCCCGGCCGGGCCGGAGGAAGATCTCGGTGGATCCGCACCAGACCATGACCAACCGGTCGCAGCCCTGCTCGTCCCGGAAGCGCCGGATGTCTTCCCGAAGGGCCTCGGCCAGTCCCCGCTTGGTGGCATAGGCTTTCCTGTTGGGGCCGTCCAGCTTTCTCACGTAGTTGCGGTCGAAGGCCGCCGGCATGGGCTTGATCCCCCTCAGGAAATCCGCAATCGGATCCAGGTGGCTGCGTTCCAGAACTCCCGCCTTGAGGGCACTCTCGTACGCATCATCGGGAATGGGGTCCCATCCTCCGAAGACCAACTGTTCCAGTCCGGCCAAGGGGACGAACTCCTTGATGAGAGGCGTCCTTCTTTCCGTGCGCCTCCCCAGCCGGATGGTGTTCATCTGGGTCAGGCTGCCGATGGGCTTCGCCAACCCTCGCCGGACCAACTCGACCCCCGCCACGAAGGTCGTGGCCACAGCCCCCATCCCAGGAAGAAGTACCCCGAGACGACCCTCGGGACTCCGGATCTCAAGCTTTTCCATGGTTCCCCTTTCTTTTCCCTTTCCCTGCCACCGTGGTTCGTTGCGGGACTACGGGGGCCTCCAGCGGTACCCCCGCCGCTTGACGGTACACCCAAACGATCCTCTGGACCGCCGTAAGGACGGTGGTCGCCGCCACCACCGCCAAAACGAGGTTCAATACCAACCCCTGCCAGGACAGACCGAAGATCAGCGACCCGAATCCCAGGAGCACCACCCGCTCGGCCCGCTGCATGAGTCCCACGCTGCAATCCAGCCCCAGTCCCTCGGCGCGGGCCCGAGTGTAACTCACCATGAGGGACCCGCCGAGGGCCAACAGAACCACGTAGATCATGCGGGTGTTGGCCTCGCCCGCGGCTCCCTGGGCGTAGAGGGAGGTCAGACCCAGGAAGACGGCGATCTCGCTGATCCGATCCAGTGTGGAGTCATAGAAGGAACCGAATTTGGAGGCGAGACCGCTCTCCCGGGCCACCCGCCCGTCGAAGATGTCGAAGACCCCCCCCAACAGCACCAGGAATCCGGCCAGACGAACCCTTTCCAGATGATACGAAAGCCCGGCCCCCATGGTCACCAGGAAACCCACGGTGGTGATGAGATTCGGATGGACCCCCCGGCGGACAAACCATCCGGTGATGGGATCCAGAATGCGATAGACCGGTTGACGAAGAGCCCGCAGGCCCCGTTCAGCCTTGGCGCCTTGATTCACGTGAGGATGATCCGGCTCTGGGCTCCCTTTTCGATCCCCTGGTGGATCGTTTCGTTCACCCGGGCGACGATCTTGTCGAAATTCGCCTGGGCGGAGACCAGTCTCTGATAGGTGGGGTTGCTCTGGAGGCGCGAGAAGAGCGATTCGTATTCCTGCTGCTCGCTGGCAGGGGGTTGCTGTCCGCTGCGAAGGGCTTCCTCGAATCGCCGTTCCAGATCCAGGATCCGGTTTTGCAACTCCGACAGTTCCCGGTCCTCCGCCGTGGCTTCCAAAGCCCTCCGGAGGGCCCGGTACTCGTCGGTGCTTCCCAGGGAACGTCCCAACCGCTCCGCCATCTCCAGGATCTCGCGCATGGTTCGCCTTTCGATTCAAGACCGTCTAAAGATCCTTCATTTCGTCGCCGGCGGCTACCCCCAAAACCACCCTTTCCTTTCCAGCCAGGTCCCGCCGGACCTCGATTGCCCGGAAGGCCCCCCTCTCGCGGAGAAGTGCCGCCACCACGGAAGCCTGCCCACCGCCGACCTCCAAGGCCAGGAGCCCACCCGGGACAAGGTGGTCGGGGGCTCCCGCCACGACAGCGCGGATCACGTCCAAACCATCTTCACCCCCCAAGAGGGCCTCCGGCGGCTCCCAGTCCCTCACCTCAGGCTGGAGTCCTTGCCATTCGCCCGTCGAAACATAGGGAGGGTTGGAAACCAGCACATGAAAGCGTTCTTCCGGCCGCAATGGTTCGAACAGGGAACCCAGCCGGAACTCGAGCCTCGGTCCGAATCCCAGGGCCTCCGCGTTCTGCCTGGCCAGGTCCAGGGCCGGGGAGGAGACATCGGTGGCCACTACCTGGGCAAAAGGACCCTCCCGGAGGAGGGAAAGGGCGATCGCCCCTGATCCCGTTCCCAGGTCCAGCGCCCAGAGCCCTTCCCTTCGTCCCCCCGGTCCCGTTCCGCCGTCGCTCCCCTGGTGTTCTCCCCTCTCTCCTCCCCTCCGGCCCTTCGCCCAAGCCAGGACTTCCTCCACCAACACCTCCGTCTCGGGCCGAGGGATCAGGGCCCTCCGATCCACCCGGAGTTCCAGTTCCCGAAAGGCGGCCCGCCCCAGGATGTATTGGAGGGGTTCCCGCGCCGCCCTCCGCCGCAACAGGGCTTTGAAAGCTCCCAGTTCGCCCTCCGTCAAGGGGCGGTCGTACTGGAGGTAGAGGTCCAGCCGCCCGACCCCCAGGACATGGGCCAAGAGAAGTTCGGCCTCCAGCCGCCCAGCCTCCACACCCTTTCGGCGGAGGTAGTCGCCGCTCCAGCGGGTCAACAAAATGGGAGTCCACGGCTCCCCCGGGGAAGGTACCGAGGGCTGCGTCGGGGAAGGGGGAGATCCGTTCACGTTTCGCCGGCTTCCAACCTCTCCTGTTCCCGGGCCAGACGAAGGGCCGTGATGATCTCTTCCAGGTCACCGTCGAGGATCTCGTCCAGCCGGTACACGGTAAGGCCGATGCGATGGTCCGTTACCCGATTTTGGGGGAAGTTGTAAGTACGGATCTTCGCGCTCCGGTCTCCGGTCCCCACCTGGAGACGTCGCTCCTGGGCCCGCCGGGCTTCCTGCTCGGCGATGGCCCGGTCCAGGAGCCGACTCCGAAGCACCTTGAGCGCCTTGGCCTTGTTCTTGTGCTGGCTCTTTTCGTCCTGGCAGGTCACCACAATCCCCGTGGGGATGTGGGTGATCCGGACCGCGGAATCGGTGGTGTTCACCGACTGCCCCCCCGGCCCGGACGACCGGAACACATCGATCCGCAGGTCCGAGGGGTCGAGTTCCACGTCCACTTCTTCCGCCTCGGGCAGAACGGCCACGGTGGCCGCCGAAGTGTGAATCCTCCCCTGGCTCTCGGTTTCCGGGACCCTCTGTACCCGATGAACCCCCGACTCGTAACGGAGACGACCGTATGCCCCCCGACCCCTGACCGTGAAGATCACCTCCTTGATGGATCCGGGAATGCCTTCGGAAAGGCTGATCAACTCCACCGACCACCCCTTCCGCTCCGCCAGACGGCGGTACATGCGGAAGAGGTCGCCGGCAAACAGACCGGCCTCGTCTCCCCCGGTACCGGCTCGAATCTCCATCACCGCCGGGCGATCGTCCAAGGGATCGGAAGGGATCAGAAGGTGGAGGGCCTGTTTGGAAAGGGAGGCGATCTCCTCTTCCAACCGCTCCGCCTCCTCCCGCGCCAGCGCCGCCAGCTCTTCGTCCTGGGCCTCCCTCGCCAGGCCCCTGGCCTCCTCTTCCTCTTCGGCAAGCTGCCGGAGCCGCCGGGCCACCTCCGCCACCGGTTCCAGATCGGCTCGTTCCTGGGCCAAAGCTCGCAGGCGGGTGGGATCTTGGGCGACCTCCGGACGGGCGAGTTCCTCGTCCACCTCCCGGAGGCGCATCTCCGCCTCCTCGAGCCGCCGGGCCAGCAGGGGGTGCAGGGGGGAACTCTTCATGCCGGAGAAAAGAGTTGAGGACTCCCCGGGGGCAGAGGAAGACCGGCTCTGCAGATCCGCAGCCGGCGAGATCCCGCGGCCTCCAGGGAGCCGCTGAGGGGCCATCCGGGCTGGGGCCGAACTCGCGACGTGCTCCCGGGGGTCCTGGGCCGAATCGGTTATCGGGAGGTTCCGGCCTCGTACTTCTTCCGGAACCGGTCCACCCTACCGGCCGTGTCCACCAGCTTCTGCTTCCCGGTATAGAAGGGGTGGCAGACGCTGCAGATCTCCACGTGGATCTCAGGCTTAGTGGACCGGGTCTCGATGCGATTCCCGCAGGCGCAGTAAATGGTGGCAGGGCCGTACGGCGGATGAATTCCGTCCTTCATGGGGTTCTCCGTATCCCAAAGGAAGAAGGGCCCCGGAGGGCCCTTTAGCCTGGGTATTATAGAGGATGGATCCCCGAGGTTCAAGCGGCCCTGCCGGCCCCTCCCATCCCTTTCCCCTTCCCCCGCCGAGGACTCTTGGGGGCCAACAGAAGGACCAAGCCGAGGAACAGGGCAACGGGCCCCACCCTCCCCGTCCACCCCCCCCCCGGCGGAGGGGGGAGAGGAGGGGGGAGCTCCATCACCAGCAGACCCGGACCGGGGCCGCGCCCGGCCAGTCGCCGCCCCCACCCGTCCACCACCATGGACACCCCGACGTTGGCGGCCCGGACCGCCGGAGTCCGATTCTCCGAGGCCCTCAGGACGAGGTGGGCGGGGTGCTGCTCCAAGAACCAGCGGCCCCATATCCGGTGGGGCTCGCCCAGCCAGCGGTCGCTGGTCAAGTTCACAAGATACTGGGCCCCTCCCCGGCGGAGGGCCGCTGCCAAATCCGGGAAGAGGGACTCATAACAAATCAGCACCCCGAACCTCCAGCCCTTCACCGAGAGGATCGCCGGCCCCGTACCCCGGCGGTACCCTCCCCACTCCATCCCCGGCACAAGCCGGACCTTGTCGTACCGGTAGGGAAAGCCTGCGGCAAGGGCAACCGGGTCCTCGGGCCGAGGTGATTCTTGGCCCCCGGCCCCCACGGGTGTCGCGGCTTCGATGAGAACGGCGGAGTTGGTTCTCAACTCCCTTCCCCGCCGGGGCTCCCCGAACCCTTCCAGGTCCCCATCCGGGGAATCCACCAAGACGGTTCCCATGAGGATCGGAGCCCCCACCTCCCGGGCAAGCCCCTCCAGCCTGGCTCGGAAGGGAACGCCCGCCGGAAGGTTCAGGGGAACAGGGATCGTCCCTTCCGGAAGGACCACAAGGTCCACCCCCCCCGGCGGCAAGCCCTTCAGCGCCTCGCCCACCTGCTCCAGGGCCTCCAGGGCCTCCCCTTCCGGAGACCGCCGTCTCCCCTCCCGACCCACGGCGGTTCCCACCACCGCCACCCGGGGCCCCGAGGTTACCCCGGGATCGGACACGTCCCCTCCCCCCCGGCCAGCTCCCAGGCCCAGGGGGAACAGCAACAGCCCCCCGGCTGCCAGCCAGGGCACCGCGATCCGGCTCCATCCCTCCCGGCCCCTCCCTCCACCCTCCCCCCACCGCAACACCCCCGAGGCGACGCACCCGTTGACCAAAGCCAGCCAGAAGCTCAGGCCCGCCTCCCCCACCCACCCGGCCCACCCCAGGAACAAGGGACGGTCGGTCAGGGTCAAGGCCAGCCCCAACCAGGGCCACGCCAAGCCGAAGGGGAGATTCCCCCGGATCCACTCCACCCCCACCCACCCGAGGGCGAAGGCCAAGGGGAGGGGGACTCCCCCCCTCCGAGACATCCGCCGGACCCCCACCCCCAGCAGGGCCCCGAGTCCCGCCAACAGGCCCACCACCAACCCGTAGCCGGGAAAGGCCCACGGGAAGGTGGGGCCCACCAGCGTCGGAATCCAAACCAGTTGCAGGGTCCAAAACACCAGGGCGAAGACACCACCGGCCCACCCGCCTCCCGTCTCCCCGACCCCCGCCCCACCGAGGGGGCCACGCCCCAGGGCCGTAGCCAGCGGCACGAGAGCCAGGAAAGGTAGTCCGGGCACCTGGAAAGGCGGTTGGGCCAACCCCAGGAGAAGCGCCGACAGGAGGGCGGGTACCGTTCCTCCTGCCGGCCCACCCCCGCTCCGCTCGGGGCGGAAAGGGCGCCACCCCATCCCTGCCGTCCTTCCTGTCCGAACTGGCGGCGGACCCCCCCGGACTTCTCAGCTGCCGGGCTCCCTGGGAGAGGGCAGACCTCCACCCCCCTCCGATCCGGACCGAGGGCGGAGCCGCCGCTCCACCACCGTGTGGGCCGCCACCCACAGGACCGTGTTCATCGGCAACGTCAGGAGCAGAAGCTCCAGGTTGCCCTGGTGGAGAGGGGGAAACGCTCCCATCAAGGCCCCTACCCACGCCATGACCGCCAAAGCCGCCGCAAGATCCCGCCCCCACCGAGGCATCCGTCCCCCCCGGAGGTAGGGCAGAAACGCTCCGGCCATCACCAGGGCCAGAGGACTGGCCTGGAGCAGATTCAGGTTCCGATACCAGAACACGTGATCCGTGAAAAGCCACGCCCCCAGAAGAAGCGTCCCTGCAAAGCCGGCCACCCCACACCAGACCGCCCCCACCAAGGCACCCAACCCCCGCCATACCCCACCCCTCACCGACCCCTGCCGAATCCCCGCCCAGAGAGCCACGGACCCCAGCAGGCCCGCCGCCAGGAACCACGGGAAAGCCCGAGGAGGTCGGTCCGGCTCCGGGAGTCGGGAGGACTCCACCAGAAGCCGCTCCTGGACCACCAGAGGCCGCGGGGGCCCTCCGCCGGCGGACACACGGACTTCCCGGATCCGTTCCATCAGGCGCACCGGCAGGAACATCTCTTGCCACGCGTTCAGGGGCAGGTCGGCGGCCGGCCCCAGGACAAACTGGACTCCCAGGTAGGCCAAGGGAACGTCAGAAAGGAGGCGACGGGTATGCCAGCGGTAACTGTGGGGGGTAGGCAACCCCTCTGTGGCCGCCCGGAGAGCTCCGTCCAGCACCCGGTCCAGTGCATCCCGCACCCGGGTCGAGCAGTTGTCCCGGTAGTAATCGTACCGATAGTCCCGGTTCTCCGGCCGGGCGTTCCATTGGACAAAAGCCAGCAGGTCCAGCTTCTGGGAAGGGGTGAGATCCAGCTCCTGGATCCAGACTCTCCGCCCCTCCCGCCGAGCCTCCTCCACGGTGGCCCAGGGGTCGTAGGGCGCCATCCGGTAGAGCATCGTGCCGCGGATCAGGCGCGGGACGAAATCCACCTGCTGGAAGTCGAAGATGCCCCAGTTGTAGGCCGCGCCCTGACCCGAAGCCTCGTCCTGGATCCAGAGGGCGTTGTGGCCGAAGCGCTCCCAGATCCGCTCCCCCCGCCCGATGGTGAGGAGGAAAACCCGCAAAGACGACCCCGGCTCCCCTGAGGGGACCTGGGGCCCCCCAGGCAGCCCTGCCAGGGTGGCGCCCTCCCCCATCATGGGCCCCGCAACCATCCATAGGGCAGCCGCCCAAAGACCCCAAGGGAGCCCACCCCACCCTCCCTTCCTCGCCCCTCCCGCCCACCCCACTCCCCCGGGCGCCGGGACTCTCACCGGCCCCTCAGCTCCCCGGGCGCCGGCTGAGCCCAGAGGATCTGCCCCCCCAAACGGAATTCCACGTACCTCAGGTCCTCCAGCAGGTCCAGGCGGGCCGCCCCGTAAAGACGGAACGCCTTCCCCAGCGGGTACTCCAACCCGCCGTGGAGATTCAGTCCCGGCGCCACCCGATCCAGCAGGTCCTCCACAAAAGTCCCCCGCACCACGGGCCCGTCGCCATTGAGAATGTGCGCCCCCACCCCTAGCCCGGCAAAGGAGAGGAACCCCAGGGGGATCGACCAGACGAGATGGGTGTCAAGGCTCACCACCAGGTCCGACCAATCCACCGGCCCCAGACGCACCCGGGGAGCCGGGTCCCCTCCGTACTGGGCCGCGATCAAGGCCTCCACTTTCCGTTCCAGCACGGCCACCTCCCCCTCCTTCATCCGCGAAGCCCAGTAGGAAAGGCTCGGTGCCACCCGCAAACCCGGGCCCAGGTAGCCTAAATCCAGGCGAAGGCCCACGGTATAGGTGGGCTCCACACGGGGGCCCCGCAAAGAACCAACCTCCAGCCCCATCCCTCGGAAGGAGAGGTTCTCATAGTCGTAGTCCGCCAAGGAGCGCTGGGCCTGCAGGGCCCCGGCCTGGAGGAGCAGAGCCACAAGAACCCCGACTCCCTCCACCGCCGCACGGGCCTTCCTCGGTTCGAGGGAACTCCGACCCCCCCCCAGGTTCCTCCTCATGCTCACCTCCTTACCCGCCCCAGGAGATCGTAGTCCAGGGCCTCCACGATTTCCACCTCGACGAAATCCCCCGGTCGGACCCCTTCCGCCCCTTCCAGCAGGGTGACCCCGTCCACCTCAAGAGCTTGCCCCCGAGTCCGGCCCTCCCAGGTGTAACCCAAGGTGTCGCCTTCCAGGGAGCGATCCACCAACACCGTTTCGAAGCGCCCCACCTGTTCCCGGTTCCGCTCCCGGGAGATCTCCCGTTGGACCGCCATCAGAGTTTCCCAACGCTCCTGCTTCTCTTCCGGGGAGACGGGATCGGGCAGGCTGGCGGCGGGCGTCCCCTCTTCCGGGGAGTAGACGAAGGCCCCCACCCGGTCAAAGCGAAGTTCCTCCAGAAGATCCAACAGCCGGCGGAAATCCTCCTCGTCCTCCCCCGGGAAACCCACGATCACCGTGGTCCGGAGGGTGATGTCCGGGACCGCCTTACGGAGCCAGGCCACTCTTTCCCGGATGGTGGCCGCCCGCTCCGGGCGTCGCATGGCCTGGAGAATCCGGTCGCTGCCGTGTTGGATAGGCATATCCAGGTAGGGGAGCACCCGCGGCTCCGTGGCCAAGATCTCCACCATCTGGGGAGTGATCCCCGCCGGGTACATGTAGAAGAGGCGGAACCAGGGAATAGAGGTCTCTTGCACCAGGGCCCGGAGAAGCTCCCCGAGCCCGGGGGCCGAAGGATCCCGCCGCCTCAGATCTCTTCCGTACCAGGTGGTGTCTTGGGACACCAGGTTGAGTTCCTTCACCCCTTGCGCTTCCAAAGCCTGGGCCTCGGCCACCAGAGCCTCCAAGGGCGCAGACCGGTGGAGGCCCCGCATGAGGGGAATGGCACAGAAGGCGCAGGTGTGGTCACACCCTTCGCTGATCTTTAAGAAGGAGGTGTGCGGGGTTTCGCTGGCCAACACCCGGAGGGGCCGTTCCATGATCGGGATCCCGGGCTCGTCGGGGGGCAGGAGGCCCCGTTGCCTGAGTCGGGGGAGAAGTTCTTTGAGGTCTTCCAGGCCCAAGAACAGGTCCACCTCCGGGATCTCCTCCTCCAGCTCCCGCCGGTAGCGTTGCACCAGACACCCCACGGCAGCTACGGCTTTCACCTTGCCCTCGGCCTTGAGGGCGCAGGCCTCCAGAATCGCCTCGATGGATTCCTCCTTGGCCGCCTGGATAAAGCCGCAGGTGTTCACGATGATCACCTCGCACCCTTCCACCGAGGTGGAAACCCTTGCTCCCTGCCCCACCAAGGCCGCCATCATGTGCTCCGAGTCCACCGTGTTTTTGTCGCAACCCAGGGTGATCAGCCCGATCCGTGGACCGCCGGGTGGGCCCAGGGGCTCCCGCTCCAGGCGGACCGCCTGAACCGAAGGAGAAACTCCCGGGCGCACCGGAGCCGCCGACAGGGGGATGACGGGGAGATCTCTCCTCCGGCGCGGCGGGGGAGACGGGGGCAGGTCCGTAAGGGGAGCACGGGGGGAAGCGTTCCCGCCGACGTTCTCCACCTTCACCTCAGGGGCGCGGGGCACGGCGGATCACCTGCGTGCCCGGGGGGGGCACGAAGCGGAAACGTTGGGGGTCAGGGGGAGGATCGAGGCGGAAGTCCGACAGGGTTACCGTACGAACCGATCCGTTCTCCATTTCGATTCGAGCGCGAAGGATCAGGGAGCGCTCGGCGTCCAACCAGATCTTGGCGGCCTGGAACGCCGCCTCCCCCCTGGGACGAGCCGTCACCACGTAGGTTCTGCGGGCCCCCACCGTCTCCTCACCCTCGAAGGCCAGATGGTACTTGGCGGCCGGCTCCTCCAGGAACTCCCTGTAGAAATCCAGGCCTCCCGGCGGATGCTCCAACTCGAACCGCAGGACCTGAACCCGGTCCACACTGGGGTAGTAGACCCAGAACGCCTCTCCGTCCGACACCACCACGTCACCCGGGGGGTCCGTGAAACGCATGGCGAACAGGTTCGGGTGCGCCTGGCAGAGGGTTCCCCTGGAGCGGGTGGTTTCCTG
>JAUQOX010000181.1 GCA_030550695.1 Gemmatimonadota bacterium
AGGTGGAGCGCCTCACGGACAACCGGGAGGTGGCCGAGTCCGATCTCAGCTTTTCTCCCGACGGCCGCTGGGTGGCGTTCTCCGCCCCCAGGGACATGAGTGGCTACAACATGACCAACCAGCGGGTCTACGTGCGGGAGACGGCCGCCCGAGGGAGGCCATTCCGTAGGATCGGCAATGATTTCGACGGTGACGTGCGTGTAGCCTTCTGGTCCGCCAAGGGCGATACGATCTATTTCAATGCCGGTCTGCGGGTCACCAACCAACTGTTCGCCTTGGAGGTGGAACGGGATCGTGTACATCAGCTTACCCGCGAGCGCGCTTCCCTCTCCGTGAGAAAGGATGACGATTCCGGTGTCCTCCTGATCAACTACACGGATCCCACCACCCCCCCGACCCTTTTCAAGGCCCCCGGGCTGGGGAGGATCGGGGAGAAGACCAGGTGGCTCCAACTGGTGGACGTGAACCCCGAGGTCAAGGGGTTCGCCCTGGGAGAAACCGAGGAGTTTACCTGGACAAGCACAGACGGGAAGCAGGTGAGCGGTGTTCTCACCAAACCTGTGGGTTACGAGCCCGGAAAGCGCTACCCTCTGATCGTGCACATCCACGGCGGGCCGGCGGCCGCTGACGTGCTCCGGTTCAACGGGGGCTACGGGTCCGAAGTCTACGCGGGGGCGGGCTACGTGGTGCTGATGCCCAACTATCGCGGATCCACGAACTACGGCGAAGCCTTCAAGACGGACATCGTGGGGAACTACTTCCCCCAGGGGTTCGACGATATCATGACCGGCGTGGATGCCCTCATCGCCCAAGGGATTGTGGATCCCGATCGCATGGGGGTAATGGGGTGGAGTGCCGGCGGCCATTGGTCCAACTGGATCCTCACCCACACGGACCGTTTCAAAGCCATCAGCTCCGGGGCCGGGACCTCCAACTGGATCTCCATGTATGCCCAAAGCGACGTACAGCGTAACCGCCAGTTCTACCTGGGGAACGACCTGCCCTACGACAACTTCGAGGCCTACTGGAACCAGTCGCCCCTGAAGTACATCAAGAACGCCAAGACCCCTACGATGATCCATGTGGTGGAGGGAGATCCCCGGGTACCCAGCCCCCAGTCCGTGGAGCTGTACATGGCCTTGAAAACCCTGGGGGTGGAAACGGAACTGTTCCTCTACCCGGGCCGGAGCCACAGCATCCCGGACCCCCGGAACCAGTTGGTCAAGGCGGTGAGCGAGATGGCGTGGATGGATTACTACGTGCGGGGGATCGGGGAAAAATTCTCCTGGCGGGAGGTTCTCAAGACCCTGGAGAAGAACTGAGGAGGCCGTCTCGGCTCCACTGGCCCCCAGGGGTGACCGCCCGGGGTGCCGGGGGGAAGGGGAAGCCGGGCCAGGCCTGCCGAAGGCTTGGCCCAAGCTTTGCAAGCTTGCGGGGAAGGACAATTCCGCCTTCCTGATCCCCGACCTTCGGAGGTGCCGCGCATGGGCCCGTTCCTTCGCCTCACGTCCCTGTTGTCGGCATGGCCGGTGGCAGTTGCGGCTTTTGTCTCGCCGGTCTTGGCCCAGAAAGGGACGGTCGAGCCCCCCGGCCAGGCGCTCTACCGCCAAGCCTGTGCCCACTGTCATGGCTGGGACGGGACCGGAGCCAGGGCTGCCCTGGTGGCCCTGCCCATCCAGCCTCCGGACTTCACCGACAGCCGCTTCGCCTCCCGGGAGCCCGAAGCGGACTGGGCCGGGATCGTGACCCTGGGGGGGCCGATTCGGGGTTTCGACCGCTGGATGCCGGCGTTCGGGGAGGCCCTGAAGAGGGAGGAGATCGACCTCATTCTGGAATACGTGCAGAGCTTCTACCCTGACAAGAGCTGGCCCCGGGGGGAGTTCAACCTTCCTTTGGCCCAAGCCACGGAGAAGGCCTTTCCCGAGGACGAAGTGGTGCTGAGGACGGCGGTCTCCACGGGTGGTGAAGGTGCCCTTTGGAACCGCCTGACCTATGAAAAGCGCTTCGGCTCCCGGAACCAGCTGGAGATTTCGGCCCCCTTCGGTTGGAAGGAGGTGGGCCGGGGGCTGGCTTCGGCTTCCCGTTGGGAGGGGGGGGTCGGCGATCTGGCGGTAGGTTGGAAAAGGGTCCTGTGGGCCGACCTTGGGGTGGGGAGCATCGGCAGCTTCACCCTGGAGGCGGTACTTCCCACGGGGAACGAAACCAAGGGGTTCGGGAACGGTCACACGGTTCTGGAGCCTTTCCTCACCACCGGGCAACTCCTCGAGTGGGACGCTTTTGCCCAGCTCCAAACCGGACTGGAACTCCCCTTGGGGGGTGGGGGAGGGGAGAAGGAAGGGTTCTTACGCCTTGCCGTGGGACGGACCTTCACGGCGGGGGGGGAATGGGGGAGGGCCTTTTCTCCCATGATGGAGTTCTTGGGGAGTGGTGAGCTGGAGGGGGGGGCATGGAAGTGGGATCTCCTGCCGCAAGTGCACTTCACCTTGAATCGTCGGCAGCATGTCATGGCCAACGTAGGGGTCCGGCTCCCCCTGATCGAGAGGGAAGGCCGTAGACCGCAACTGGTTTTCCTGGTCCTTTGGGATTGGTTCGACGGCGGCCTCCTGGAAGGATGGTGAGCGATGAGGAGAGTCTCAGGGGCGTTTCTCATGGGCTGGCTGGTTCTTGGCCGTCCAGGGGACGTGGGGGGCCAGGCTGTCCCCACGATTCCCCAGCTTTTCCATAGCTCCCACCGCTGTGTGGCCTGCCATACCCAAATCGCAGCCCCCGACGGCCAGGACGTCTCCATCGGTTTCCAGTGGCGGTCTTCCATGATGGGGAACTCCGGGCGGGACCCCTATTGGATGGCTGCCGTCCGCCGCGAAACCCTGGATCATCCCTCGGCCGCGGCCGCCCTCGAGGATAAGTGCACCGTGTGCCACCTTCCCATGGCCCGCACCCTGAGCGTGGCCATGGGGGTGGCCCCTCAAGCCTTCGTCCATTTCCCGGGTCTGGGGGGTGGGGATCTGCTGACCGAGTTGGGCCGGGACGGTGTTTCTTGCTCGGTGTGCCATCAGATCCGGAACGAGGGGTTGGGAAGCCGGGAAGGGTTCACAGGGGGCTATCGGATTGACCTGAAGACCCCCATGGGGAATCGACCTGTTTTCGGCCCGTTCCAGGTGGATGCCGGGAGACGGAGGGTAATGGCGTCGGCCTCGGACATGGTTCCGGAGGGCGTTCCGTTCGTCCAGACCTCGGAGTTGTGCGCCAGCTGCCACACCCTGTTCACCCATGCCCTGGACCCCCAGGGGAACGTGGTGGGGGAACTTCCGGAACAGACCCCTTATCTAGAATGGCTGGAAAGCAGCTATCGGGGGGAGAAGACGTGCCAGGCCTGCCATATGCCGGAAGTGCTCCTCCCGGTCCCCGTCTCGGGGGTCCTGCCCCTGGAGCGGACGGGGGTGAGCCGGCATCAGTTCATGGGCGGGAACTTTCTCCTCCCCCTTATCCTGAACAAGCACCGGGAGGAGCTGGGGGTCGAAGCCCTCAGCCAGGACCTCGAGGCCACCAGTCGGGCGGCCCTGGACAACCTGGCGACGGAGACGGCGGCCCTGGAATTCACGCGCCTCTCGGTGGCGAACGGCGTGGTGGAGGTGGGCGTCAGGGTGATGAACCTGGCCGGCCACAAGCTTCCTACCGGTTACCCTTCCCGACGGGTGTGGCTGCACCTGGTGGTGAAGGACGGGGAAGGAAGGGTCCTGTTCGAGTCCGGCGCCCTCCGGCCTGACGGCGCCATCGTGGGGAACGACAACGACGAAGACCCCTCCCGCTTCGAGCCCCACTACACCCGCATCGTCGAGCCCGGGCAGGTTCAGATCTACGAGGACATCATGGTGGACTATGCCGGCCGGGTGACCACAGGTTTGCTGGCGGGGGCCAGGTACATCAAAGACAACCGGTTGCTTCCCCGGGGTTTCCGAAAGGAAACGGCCTCTCCCGAGGTGGCTGTCCACGGAGAGGCGGCTCGGGATTCCGACTTTGTCGGGGGAGAGGACGTGGTGCTCTATGCCATTCCGGTGGGGACCGGTCGCCCTTCGCTCCGGGTCACCGCCGAACTTTGGTATCAGCCCATCGGGTATCGGTGGGCTGAGAACCTGGGGGGCTACGACACCCTTGAATCGGCCCGGTTCCTGGAGTATTTCCGGGGGGTGGCGGCCAGGTCGGCGGCCCTGCTGGCCCGTCTGGAAACGGGAATCTGAAGGGTCGCCTCCCGCGGCCGTGGGGATGGGCCGAAGGCCCCGGGAGGGAAGGGGGGGATCCCGAAAATCCAAGGGGTAGGAAAGCACCGAAGGGCGAAGGTGGCGGCCCGTCCTGAGCCCCCCGGGAGCGGCTACGACCCGGCGAAGGGCCTTCCTGAGCCGCCGGGGCCTATCCCCTACTTCTTTCTGGCGCGCTTGCGGGCCCTCGCCAGACGGCGATGGCGGCTTCCCCTTTTCCGCCGGCCCCGGTGCTTCTTGGGATAACCCATTCCGATCCACCTCTCCGAAAACGGTAAGTCGCAAAAACTGTCACCAAGCCGCGCCGGGCTCAAGGGGGTGGCCCCGCCACAACCCATGTGGGGGCCTGCTCTTGGCCGAGGGATGTTCCGACCAAGCCAAGGGCTGTCGTGAGCGCCCGGTGGCAGGTGGATCGCCCCCTAGAAGGGGGTTTCCCCCGCGGCTGCGCGGCGAAGGCGGTCGGCGATGGCCGCCCCGAGACCCTCCTCCGGGGGGAGCGTCGCGAGGATCACCTGGCACCCGAGTTCGTCCAGGTGGAAGAGGAGTGCGTACAGCTGCCGGGCGTATTCGGCGAGATCAGCGGGCAGGCGCACCGCGGCGTGGACCTCCCCCGGAAGCGGGGGGGAACCGGGGGGGAGCAACACCCCCACCCGCCGGCCGGCCCGGCTCAGGCGGATGGCTTCCCAGGGTAAGGATTCCCGCTCCACCAGGAGGAGCGTGGCCGTGGGAGAGTAATGGCGGGGGTGTTGACCGGGGCTTGGGACGTTGGGTCGGGCGGGGACCAGGAGGGCGTGCCCCAAGACCGCTTCCAGTTCCTCCCGGGGCACCCCGCCGGGGCGGAGGACGGCCGGCGTGCTTCCCGACAGATCGAGGATGGTGGACTCCACCCCCACGGGGCACGGACCGCCGTCCAGGATGAGGTCCACCGCATCCCCCAAACTTTGCCGGACGTGCTGGGCGGTGGTGGGACTTACGGACCCGAACCGGTTCGCGGAGGGTGCGGCGATCCCGCCGCCGAACCGCCGGAGGAGCTCCAGGGCCAGGGGGTGGGCCGGAACCCGGAGAGCCACGGTTTCCGCCCCCCCGGTCACCCGGTGGGATACCCAGGGCTGCCGGCGGAGGACCAGGGTGAGGGGCCCGGGCCAGAACCGCTCCGCCAATCGGTGGGCCGCAGCGAGATCCCCCCGGGCCCACGCCTCCAGCGCCTCGGCGCTGGGAAGGTGGACGATGAGGGGATGATGAGGGGGGCGCCCCTTCACGGCGAAGATGCGGGCCACCGCGGCCTCGTTGGAGGCGTCGGCCCCCAGGCCGTAGACGGTCTCCGTGGGAAAGGCTACAAGGCCTCCCCTCCGAAGGACTTCTACGGCTCCCTCGACGGTTGGCAGGTCCGGGGGTGCAGGGGTCACGGCCGGTCCTCCAAGGGTTCGCGACCGGGGGGGGCGGGAAGCGGGGCAAACTCCCCCCCCGGCCCGTCCTTACCGTTCGCCACAGGGCCCTATGCCCTGTCTCGGCGGACAGGTCAGGCTCCGGGAGATGGTCAGCTCCATGCTAACAGCGGTTTCGATGAGGC
>JAUQOX010000182.1 GCA_030550695.1 Gemmatimonadota bacterium
GGGAAAGGAGGTTTCGAGGGGGAACGGGAGGGTGGAAGAAGGACCCCAGATGCGGTCCGCGTCGGTGGATTCCCCGACACAGGTCCGGGAAGCGTCCAGAGTGGCGGTCCGAGAGGAGGTGGGCCTCGAGGCCCCCCCGGGTACGGATCCTCAATTGTGGAGCGTCCTCACCACGGAAGAGCGCCGCTACTTTGCCCAGCTCCGGGCCCTCGGGCCCCTCACCTACCGGCCTGGCCGGTTGGGGTTGGTGGAGTTTGCCCTTCAGAGGGGCGGGCGCCTGGACGTGAGGGTCTGACCATGGCCTCTCCCGTCTCCGGGCCCGGCGGAACCCAGCGGTGGCCTGGGCTCCAAGGACCCCAAGGCACGGAAAGGGGAGGTTTCTCCCTTCCCTTGCGGGGGGTCGGGGGGGCGCCCTCGTTCGGACAAACCCTTCAGGAAGCTCTGGGGCAGGTCTCTTCCCTCCAGGACCGGGCCAAAGACGCCATCTCCGCTTTCCTCCGGGGAGAGCCGGTGGAGATCCACCAGGTGATGGCTGCGGCAGAAGAGGCCGGGATCGCCCTGGAAATGCTCATCGAGGTCCGGAACAAGCTTATGGAAGCCTACCGGACCGTGATGAACATGCAAAGCTGAGGTAGGGCGAGGATAGCCATGCCGGGTGCCCTGAAGTCGTTTCTGCAACAGGTGGGTGGGGAGCGCCGTGCGGTCGCCCTCGTGGGAGTCCTGGCCATCCTGGCGGCTCTCCTGGCCCTGGCACGGTGGGCCACCGCCCCCAGGATGGTCCCTCTGGCGGTGGGCGTCCCCCTGGAGAGCGTGGGAAAGATGACCCAGAAGCTGGAGGAAGCCGGCATCTCCTACCGCCTGGAAAGGGGGGGGGCTGCGGTGATGGTAGCGGAAGGGGACCTGGCTCGGGCCAGGGTGTTCCTGGCTCAAGAGGGGCTGCCGGGGGGAACCCAGCCGGGATGGTCCCTCTTCGACGAAGCCTCGTGGGGGATGACGGACTTCACCCAGAGGGTCAACTACCGTCGGGCTTTGGAAGGGGAGCTGGAGAAGACCATCGGCCGCATGGCCGGGGTCGAGGGGGTGCGGGTCCACCTGGCCATCCAACGGTCGTCGGTGTTGCGCCAGGGCGAGCCCCCCTCCCAGGCGTCGGTGGTGCTGACCCTCCGGGCCGGTTTCCGTCCCGACAAGGGCATGGTGGAGGGGATCGCTTCGCTGGTATCGGGCTCGGTGGAGGGTCTGTCCCGGGACCGGGTGGCCGTCCTGGACCACACCGGACGCCTTCTTACCGACGAGGACGACGGCACGGGGACGGGAATGACGGCGCGGCAGTTGGCCATCCAGAAGGAACTGGAGACCTACCTGGAGGAAAAGGCCCACCAACTCGTGGAGCCGGTGGTGGGGCCCGGCAACGTGACCGTCCGGGTGGCGGCGGCCCTGGATTTCGACCAGGTGGGACGCACGGTGGAGAGCTTCGATCCCGACCAGCAGGTGACGGTGCGCCAGGAACGGGCGGAAATCATCCCCCAGACGGCGGAACAGGGAGCCGGCTCCCTCACCGTGAGTTCGGTGTTCGAAACCCCCCGGAGCGTGGAAACGGTCCATCGGAGCGGCGCCCGGATCCAAAGGCTCACCGTGGCCGTGGTGATCAACGAGCGGCAGGTGGAGGAGGGCGGGGAGCCTCGTTCCCTTCCCCGGTCCCCGGAGGAACTGAAAAGGGTGGAAGCCCTGGTGGCCAACGCCGTGGGTTTGGACCCTTCGCGGGGAGACGCCATCACCGTGGTGAGCCTGCCCTTCGATCGTGCTCCTGCCGCTCTTCCCGAAGGGGATTCCGGGATGGGGGCGGCCGTCTGGTTGAGGGAGAACGCAAGACCGATGGTGGCTCTCTTGGGCGTCCTTCTGGCCTTTGTGCTAGGCCTTCGGTGGCTCGAGGCCCTGCGGGTGTCATACGGAAAGGAGGGGAGCAAACTCCTCCGGGCCCCGGCAGAGAGTCCGGGCGAGGCGGTAGATGCGGGGAAAGAGCTGATAGATGCGGCTAAGGCGCGGGGGCTCATCGCCGCCTCGGCGCCCCGCTTGGAAGTGACCGACCCCGAGATGACGGCCCGTGTGGTGCGGGCTTGGATGGCGGAGGGCTGAAATGAGCGGGGCAGTCGCCAAGAGAAGATCCGCAGCCGAGTCGCCGGAGCTGAGCGGTCGGCAGAAGGTGGCCGTCCTGCTCATGGCCCTGGGGGAGGAAGCCTCGGCGGAGATCACCAAGAGCCTGTCTCTGGAGGAGGTGGAGGCCATCTCCTTCGAGATTGCGCGAATGGAGCGTGTGGATCCCGAAGTGGTGGCGGCCGTTCTGGACGAGTGGCAGCACACAGAGCGGGCGGCCTTCTCTTTGGCCCGGGGAGGCGTGGATTATGCCCGGAGGATCCTGGAGAAGGCCTTCGGTCCCCAGAAAGCCAGTTCCATCCTCAAGAGGATCGAGGCCCAGCTCCACGACCATATCTCCATGGTGAATTTCCGTAACGCCGACCCGGCCCAGCTGGCGGCGGTCATCCGCAACGAGCATCCCCAGATCATTGCCGTCCTTCTGGCTTTTCTGGATCCCGACCATACCGCAGCGGTGTTGAAGGGGTTCGATACCCGCCTGGGTACGGAGATCCTCTTGAGGATGGCCCGCATGGAGAAGATCCATCCGGACGTGTTGAAGGTGGTCGAGTCTTCCCTGGGTGCCGAATCGGATCTGTCCTTCGGCAAGGAAGGCTCCAAGGCCGGCGGGCCGGAAGCAGTGGCGGAGATCCTCAATCGGACCACGGCCAGCCTGGAGAAGGAATTGATGGACGGGCTCATGCACCGCGATCCGGAGCTGGCCGAAAAGATCAAGGATCTGATGTTCGTCTTCGAAGACATCGTCAAATTGGACGATTCCGCCATCACACGGGTCTTGAGGGATGTCGAAACCAAGGAGCTGGCGATGGCCCTGAAGGTGGCCTCCGACGAGCTCAAGGCCCGCATCATGGGCACGCTCTCCAACCGGGCTCGGCAGGCCCTGCAAGAGGAGATCGAATTCTTGGGGCCGGTGCGGGTAAGCGACGTAGAAGCGGCGCAGGCGAATATCGTCCGGACAGTGAGGACCTTGGAGGAGGCCGGTGAAATCGTCATCGGAGCCAGTCATGACGTCCTGGTGGAATAGTTCCCCTGGGGAATCGGCCTCGGGGGTCACCTGGAGGGCCGCAACCCCTGCCAGATGGATTTGGAAAGAGCTGGCTGGCCCGGCCCCCCGCCCCAAGGCCAAGGAGGAAGGCCCGAGGACGAATCCCTCGCCGGTGGAGGTGGAGGCTGAACGACAACGGGCCTATGAAGCCGGCTTCCGGGACGGCAGTGCCTTTGCACGACGCCAGATTCTGGAAGAGTTGGGGCCGAATCTGAGGGCTTCGGTGGAAGTGGTGGAGGAGGTGGAGAGCTACCTCGAGGCGTTCCACGCCCGGATGGAAGAGAACCTCACGGCCCTGGCCCTGGCGGTGGCTCGCCAATTGGTGGAGCGGGAGCTTCGGGCGGATCCCCAGGTGGTGGCCGATCTGGTCCGCAATGCCCTGACCCACTTCCCCATGGACCAGAAGGTACGCATCCGCCTGCACCCGGCCGATCTGTCGGCCATCTCCCGGGAAGGGCAGGGGGCTCCTCCTACCATTGCCGCCGGCAGGGAGGTTCAGTGGATTCCCGACGAGAGCGTAGCCCGGGGCGGATGTTTGGTGGAAGGCCCGGAGCGGATCGTGGACGGGCGGATCGATGCAGCCCTCGAACGGATTTTCCGGACGGTGACCCGTGGTTGAAACCCTCTTGAAGAGACTGGAGGGAGTCTCTCGGTTCGCCCATTACGGCCGAGTGACGCGGGTGGTGGGCCTGGTCATCGAGGCGGTGGGGCTGGATGTGGCCCTGGGGGAGCTCTGCGAAATCGAGAGCTTGGTGAACGGCAACGTGGTGCCGGCAGAGGTGGTGGGGTTCCATGAGAAGGGGATCCTCCTTATGCCCCTGGGAGATCTGGAAGGCGTCCATCCCGGTAGTGCCGTGCGCCATCTGGGAACCTCCCTGGGGGTCGAGGTGGGGCCGGGGCTGCTGGGACGCGTGCTGGACGGTCTGGGATCTCCCATGGACGGTCTGGGCGGAGTGGGGCCGACGGTCAGGGTCCCGTTGTTTTCCGGCCCCCCCAACCCTCTCTCGCGCCGTCCCATCACCGAGGTCTTCGAGACCGGCGTCCGCGCCCTGGACGCCCTCCTGACCCTGGGGAAAGGCCAACGGATTGGTGTCTTTTCCGGCAGCGGGGTGGGAAAGAGCACCCTGTTGGGCATGATCGCACGGCACGCTTCCGCCGATGTGAACGTCATCGCCCTTTTGGGAGAACGGGGCCGGGAGGTCAAAGATTTCATCGAGAGGGCGCTGGGAGAAGAAGGGCTGGCTCGGTCTGTCCTGGTGGTGGCCACCGGCGACCAATCCGCTCTGATCCGGGCCCGGGGGGCCCTGGTGGCCACGGCCATCGCGGAGTTCTTCAGGGATCAGGGCCGCCATGTGCTCCTCATCCTGGATTCCGTCACCCGCGTGGCCATGGCCTGGCGAGAGATCGGCTTGGCGGTGGGCGAGCCGCCCACCACCAGGGGTTACCCCCCATCGGTGTTCGCCTCCCTCCCGCGGCTGTTGGAGAGGGCCGGGAACAGCAGCCGAGGCGCCATCACCGGGATCTACTCCGTTCTGGTGGAAGGGGACGATCTCAACGAACCCGTGGCGGATCACGTCCGATCCATCCTGGACGGTCACATCGTGTTGAGCCGTGCCTTGGCGTCCGCAGGGCACTTTCCCGCCATCGACGTCCTGCAGAGCGCCAGCCGGGTCCGCAACGAAATCATGACCGCCGAACACCAAGCAGCGGCCCTACGCTTCCAAGGGCTCATGGCCGCCTATCGGGAAAGGGAAGACCTGATTTCGGTGGGCGCCTATCAGCCCGGCTCGGATCCCCAAACGGACTTGGCCATCAAGTTGCGGGCGCCTATGCTGAAGTTCTTGCGACAGGAACCTCATGAATGCACATCCTTCACCGACTCTGTCGCTGAGCTTACCCGCATCATGGCGTCCGCAAATCCCTGGCGGCCCGGAGGATCGGCTGAATGAGAGTATTCCAGTTTTCCCTCGCAAAGATCCTGGACCTACGGCGAGAGGTGGAGCAGGACCGCGCCCGTAAGGTGGCCCAAGCCAGGGACCGATGGGAAGAGGCCAGACAGGCCAGGGAGAACTTGCTGGAAATCCATCGGGTTGGACGGGAGCAACTGGCCGACGCCCACCGCGTGGGGGGCTCGGTAGGGAGGATCCTCACCATGGAACTGGTGGCCGAGCACATGGAGCGACAGGTACGGGAAGCCGAAGAGCGTTGCCGAGACGCCCAGAACGATCTGTCTTTTTCCCTGAGCCGTTTTGCCGAGGCTTTCAAGGAGAGGAAGATCCTGGACCGTCTTCGCACGCGAAAGATGGAAGAGTGGAAGGTGGAGGAAGGCCGCAGGGAGCAGAAGGAGCTGGACGAGGTGGCTGTCGTCCGCCATGGCCGCCCTTCCCCGAGCGCTCCGGAACTCTGAAGGGGGAACCATGAGGATCGTGGTCTTCGCGGCGGTGGGCTTTTTGGCGGGCCTCGGGGTGGGGACGATGACCAAGGCCCTCCAGGTCCGTGGAGCCGTTTTGGCAGAGGCCGCCAGCAAGCAAGCTGCAGCACAAACTGACGCCGAGAAGGCACAGCCGGAGCCTCCGCCTCACAGGGACCCGGGCCGGACGGGGAGCGATCTCCTCGCCGAGGATACCCT
>JAUQOX010000183.1:0-3684 GCA_030550695.1 Gemmatimonadota bacterium
AAGTGTTGGATCTTCCACGGCGATGCCGAATCCCCCGACCCAGAGGCCAAGGTCCGCAGCCGCGTGGAGTGTTCGTTCTGAGGGACGACGATCTCCCTTTTGTTGCGGGCCCTCGCCTCTTCTCCGTATCCCTCCCCGCTCTTCCCTGACTCCTTTCCAACACCCCGCATGGCTTCCGCTCTCGCTAGGGGGTGCTCAAGCAGGCACCGAGGCACCTCGAAGTAGGCTGGAATTCCTTGCCTGGCATTCTCTATCTCTGCCCAACCCTTCGAGGATTCCTCCTTTCCCGTTGCCGGGCTTTGGACCAACACGCAGTTTGAGGCACGCAGGCCCGAGGGAAGGGGGGGCGTCCCCTCCCCCTCGGCGTGGCTCTAAGCTCCATTGCCCCTGACTGCCTCCGGCTTCCAGAGCGTCTGCCCTCATGCCCCTCCCCCCCCTCCGCCGCGAACTCCTCCTGGCCTTCGGCCTCCTGTTCGCTGTGGGGATGGTGGTGGCTGTGGTGGGGGTGGCCGCGGTGCTTCCCCTCCTCCCTTCCCCAGGGTCCGTGGTGGCCTATGTCCTGGCCTTGGTGGTGGCGGATGTGGGGATCCTCTTCCTCTTCGGGCGGGCCTTCCTCCTCCGCCGCCTCTTCGCTCCCCTGGAGGGCCTGGTGGCAGACGTGGAGGCCATCGCCGGGGGGGATCTGAAACGGCGGATCCGGCCCTTGGACTCCGCGGAACTCCAAAGGGTGGCCGACAGCGTGAACGCCATGGCCGACCGCCTCATCCGCGACCAGGAGGCGCTGGCCGAGAACGTCCGCTCCCTGGACGAGACCAACCGGGCCCTGGTGGAGGCCCGGGCCCAGGTGGTTCGGGCGGCCCGCTTGGCCTCGGCGGGCACCCTGGCTTCCGGCATCGCCCACGAGCTGGGCAATCCTCTGGCTGCCGTGGTGGCCTACACCGACGTGGCCCTGGCCCGGGCCCGTGCCCAGGGGGGGGACCTGGACCTCCTCCTGTCCATCAAGGAGGAGGCGGCCCGGATGGACCGGATCATCCGGACCCTCCTGGATTTCGCCCGGGCTCCGGCGTCCATGGTGGCCCCCAGGGACCCCTGGGGGGCCGTGGACCGGGTCCGCCAGCTCCTGGAGGCGCAGGGGCGGCTGGCGGGGGTGGAGGCCGTGTGGCGACGGGAAGGGGAAATCCCCCCGGTCCTCATGGACGAGCGCCGCTGGGAGCAGGTGGTGGTAAACCTTCTTCTGAACGCTCTGGATGCGGTGGAGGGGAGGGCCGGCGGAAGGATCTGGGTCACCCTCAAGGAAGAGGAGGGACCAGGGGCCCGGCTTCCCCGCCGCCGGGCCGGCGATCCGCCGGGGGTGGATTACGCCCATCGCCGCCGGGTCATGGGAACGACCCCGGCAGGGCCCAAAGGGACGGCGTTGGCCACGGCCCGGCGGCTGGCCGTCCTGACGGTGGAGGACGACGGGCCGGGGATCCCCCCTGAGCTGCTGGCCTCGATCTTCGACCCCTTTTTCACCACCAAGGAACCCGGGAAGGGTACGGGCCTGGGGCTTGCCCTTGCTGCTCAGTTCGTGGAGGGGATGGGGGGGGAAATCCTGGCCGGGAACCGGAGCCAGGGGGGAGCGGTGTTCACCGTGCGCTTGCCGGAAGCGCCCGGAAGCGGCGATCCGACTCCCGGCGAGGAAGGCATTCGGGGAGGGCACGCATGAGCGCCAAGATCCTGGTGGTGGACGACGACCGGGGGCTCCGGAAATCCTTGAGCCTGATCCTGGGGGATGCGGGCTATGAGGTGCTTACGGCCTCCGACGGCGAGGAGGGCCTGACCCTGGCCCTGAGCGCCCGGCCCCAGCTCATCCTTTGCGATGTCCGGATGCCCAGGAAGGGCGGTTTGGCTTTCCTGGAGGAGTATCGTAAAGCGGGGGGCGAAGGCCTGGTCCTGGTCATGACGGCCTATGGGAGCCTGGATCTGGCCATCCAGGCCATGAAAGCCGGGGCCTACGACTACCTCCCCAAGCCCTTCGGGGCCGACGAAGTCCTCCTGGCGGTGCGTAAAGCGGAGGAGCGGGAGCAGCTCAGGCGGGAAGTGGTGCGTCTCAGGGACGAGGTCCGGGCGGATCGGCGATTCGGAGAAATCGTGGCCCGCTCCCCAAGCATGGTCCGGGCCTTGGAGGTGGCCGCCAAGGTGGCCCGCCACCCCTCGCCGGTGTTGATTTCCGGAGCCAGCGGTACGGGCAAGGAACTGGTGGCCCGCCTCATCCATCGCCAGAGCGATAGGGCGGCGGGTCCCTTCGTGCCGGTGAACTGCGGAGCCATCCCCGAAACCCTGTTGGAGTCGGAGTTCTTCGGCTACGTCCGGGGCGCCTTCACCGGAGCGGACCGGGACCGCCCCGGGCTCTTCGAGGCGGCCCACGGAGGGACCCTGTTCCTGGACGAAGTGGCGGAACTCCCTCCCCTCCTTCAGGTGAAGCTCCTCCGGGTGCTCCAGGACGGCCAGGTACGGCGCCTGGGAAGCACGGACTCCCACCCCGTGGAGGTCCGGGTCATCGCGGCCACGAACCAGGATCTGGAAAGCCTCGTCCAGGAGGGGCGCTTTCGGGAGGACCTCTACTACCGTTTGGCGGTGGTCCCCATCCATCTTCCCCCTCTCTCGGCCCGCAGGGAGGAGATCCCGGAGCTGGTCCGCTATTTCCTCCAGCGCCACGGGGAACGGCTGGGGGTGGGGGAGAAGCGTCTGTCCCCCGAGGCCATGCAGGCCCTGTTGGCCTACCCCTGGCCGGGCAACATCCGGGAGCTGGAAAATCTCCTGGAGCGGGTCCTGGTCCTGTCGGAGGGGCCGGTGATCGGGTTGGATGACCTTCCGGAGTCCATCCGGCACCCGGCTCCCCCCAGGCCCCTGGTGGCGGTCTCCGACCACGACCTCTCCGTCAAGCGCCATCTGGCGGACCTGGAGAAGGTCCTCATCCAGCGGGCCATGGAACGGGCGGGGGGCAACAAGACCCAGGCAGCCGCCCTCCTCGAGCTCAGCCCTCGGGCCCTTCGCTACAAGCTCCGGGACTACGGCCTGGAGTGAGGCCGCGGCGTCCCGTCGGGGGCGCTGTCCCTTGAACCTGACCTTCCTGAAAGGAAGGTGTCCCCGGCGTGCTTTCCCCTTCGAGCATGGCCCTGTCCCGACCTACCTGCGAGCTTGGGGCCATGAAAACGCGACCCCTTCCCTCGAAAGGAGCCCCCGGGGGTTTCACCCTCCTGGAGCTCCTCACCACGATGACCCTTCTGGCCCTGGGGGTGGCCCACCTCCTCCCGCAGGCCCGGCGATGGGGGGACGGGCTCGCCGTGAGGGCCGCCCGGGAAGAGGCCGTGGGGCTCCTCCATCGAGCCCGGATGGAGGCCACGGCCTGGGGGGGAGCCACGGTGGTGGTGACCACGAAACCTCCCGAGATGGAGCTCTGGACCGGCGGGCGGAGGGTGGCGTCGTCTCATTTCGGGGACCAGGGAGTTGGCCTGACCCTGTCGGGGGACCGTCCCAGGGTGGAATTGGCCTACGACGGCTTGGGGTTGGGAAGGGTGGCCAGCCAGACCCTCCGTTTTCGACGGGGCAGCGCCGAAGCTGTCCTGGTGATCTCCGCCTGGGGGAGGGTGCGGAGGCCATGAGGGGCGTGAGGGGAGGGGGCGGGAAGGGGGCGGGGTACAG
>JAUQOX010000183.1:3694-5775 GCA_030550695.1 Gemmatimonadota bacterium
CCCCGGGGGGGGGGGGGGGGGGGGCCTGGTGGGGGGGGGGGGGGGGGGGGGGGCCGGGGGGCGGGGTACAGCCTTGCCGAACTGGTGGTGGCCCTGGCCCTCTTTCAGGTGGGTCTTCTGGCCGTGGCCGGGTGGGTACTCTTGGCCCAGGAGGTCCTCCTGGAGGCGGAGCTCACGCAGCGGGCGGCCCTGGAGGCCGAGGCCTTGGCCGACTCCCTCGTCCGGGGAAGGGTTGGGGGGGAGGGGAGGGTGTCGAAGGGGTGGGGAGAGCTCCTATGGGAGGGGGAGGGAGGAGGAGGTTCCCTGGTGGTTCGGGGAGTGACGGCCCGGCAAAAGGATACCTTGGTCCGCCTGGTGGTCTGGAGGCCAGGGGGAGATCCTGGGGAATGAGGCCCCGGGTCCGGGGGGGATTCAGCCTGGCGGAGGCGCTGGTGAGCCTCCTCCTGGTGGGGGTGGTGGTCCAGGGAGCCTGGTGGCTGGCGGCCCGCATGGCCCGCGGAGGGGGATGGGTGGCCGAACGGGCCGAGGGGTTGGAAGCCGTCCGAACCCTGGCGTGGGTGCTGTCGGAAGAGCTGGCCGGGGGCGAGGAGGGATGGGCGTGGTGGGGAGAAGCGGGGGGCGATTCGGTAGCCCTCAGGGCCTTCCGGGGTTGGGGACTCGTGGAGGGAGGGGAGCCGGCGGCCGACCGCATCCGGGTGTGCTACAGGGGTCTCCGAAGCCCCGACCCGGGGAAAGATTCCGTGGTGGCCCTGGGGGGTGGCGGGCTTTGGACCGTGCACGCCCTGGCGGCCCGCCGGTGGACGGGACGGCCCTGCAGCCACCCGGCCGCGAAGGTGATGGCCTTGGGCCAGCAGGAAGTCTGGACCCTCGCTCCTGGCCCGGCCGGCGAGGGGCCGATCGTGGTCCGGCTGTTCGAGCGGGGGAGTTACCACCTGACCGAGGGGGCGCTGCGCTACCGGCGGGGGGGCGGCGGTCGGCAGCCCCTGACGCCGGAGAGGCTGGCCGAGGGAGGCCTGCCGGGGGGAGGAAGGCGGACCTGGCGGGTGGTGCTGGACGGGGAGGGCTGGAAGGGTCTCCGGGAGGCAGAACTGCCAGGGGGAGGCCAGCACGGCCATGCGCCCGGCGGGGGCATCCCGGGCCGGGTCTGGCAGGGAGTGGTCCGGTGAAGGGGGGGGCCCAGAGGTCTTCCCTTTCCCCCCGCTGGCCGGGGGGCGGGGTGCCGGCGGGGTCCTGTCGGACGGCCCCCCCGGGGCGTTCCCCCCGCGGCAAGCCGCCGGCGGACCGCCTTGGCCGAACTCAGCCCCTCGGAAGGGTTGGGGTAGCCCTCCCCCTGATCCTGATCCTTCTTCTGGCCCTCTCGGCCCTGGCCCACGGGGGCCTCGTCCTGGCCCGGCGGGAACTTCAGGCCGCCCGTGGGCTGGCCGCCGCCGTCGAGGCCCGTTCGGCGGCTAGGGGAGCCGTGGAGGAGGGGTGGGAGCGGGTGCGGTGGGGAGGGGGGGTGCCCTGGGATTCTTCGTGGGGAGCCGGGCTCGAGTTGGTGCCCCGGGTCTCGGAGGAGGGGGTGTGGTGGGGGGCCGCCCTTTGGCGCCTGGCCCCCGAGGTCTACCTGGTGGAGGGGAAGGGGGGGAGGGAGGGTCGGCTGGGGGAGCGGCGGGAGGGGAAGCTGGTCTGGAGGTTGGACCCGGTGGTCCGGCTCCGGGCGTTACGGGGGACCGTGGAAGCGGCTGGAGGTCTGGTGGTGGTGGGCTCGGGGAGGGTGGAGGGGGGAGGCAGGGAGGGAGAGCCCCGGGGGTGGTCGTCGGGGATCTGCGAGGCCTACGGGGCGGCCTTGGCCGAGGCCATGCCCGCCGGGGGTCTGGTGCCGGTGGGGTCGGGTGGGGTTGGGGGGGATCGGGGGGAAGGGGGGCCGGGGCTCGGGCTCCTGAAGGGAGCCGAGCTTCTCAGTCGGTTGGACGCAGAAGGGTGGGGTGGTGGAGAGGGGGCAGGGTGTCCGGGAAGGGGGGGGCCGGTGGGGCTGGCCCACCGGGGGGACGGAGCGCTGGTTGGGGGGTGGGTGTGTGGGGTGGTGGCGGCGGAGGGGA
>JAUQOX010000184.1:0-4045 GCA_030550695.1 Gemmatimonadota bacterium
CCGGGCCCCCGGGGATACCGGAGCGTAGAACATGTGGGCCACAGGGTAGGGGTCCACCCAGGGGCGGCGAGGGGGGCGGTCCTCTCCCCGGTGGAGTCGTTCGCTCAACGGATCGGTTCCCAACCTTCGTGTCATTTCCCCTTTCCGTTCGCCGTCTTCGTACCAGACCACGCGCCACCGGGGGTCCCAGTCCCAAACGTTGGCCACCACTTCGGTGGGGGCCGTGGGATCGGATCCCGGGGGATAGAGGCGGATCTGGTGCTCGAAGGGGTGGCCGGTAGCCTTATACCGCCAGCGGAGTTCTTCTCCCCGGGCCTCGTAGACGGCGTACCCGTTGGGGGTGCCGTCGGCGCAGATGGGCCCGCTCCACCAGGCCCCGCACACCGCCCCGCACACGTGTTCGTGGATGCCGGCCTCGAACCCATGCTCGCTCTCGTGGGTGTGTCCCACCAGGATATGGGCCCGGTAGGGCTCCAGAAGACGGTAGAGAAGCTGGCGATTCGTGACGCTCACCGTGGGGGAAGGGGTGCGCTGGCCGTCCCGAAGGTGGCGGCTGCCCAGGACGGGGATGTGGGCCGCCACCACCACGGTCCTCCCGGGCTCCACGAACTTCAGATCGTTGGCCAGCCAGGTGAGCTGGTCGGCGTCCAGGTAGCCCAGGTACCCGGCTCCGTGCCAGAACACGTCGTCCAGCACCACGTAGTGGACCGCTCCCCGTTCGAAGGAATAGTACCGGGGACCGAAGCGGCGGTGGAACGTGGCTACCGAGGCCTCGTCCGTGAAACTTCCTCCGTCCAGGTCGTGGTTTCCTACGACCTGGAAGAAGGGGATCCCCGTCATGGCGACGCCTTTCTCGTAGTCGTCGAAGAGTTCCAGGCGGTCGAACATGATATCGCCGCAGGCCACCCCGAAGGCTTCGGGCCGACCCGCCTCTTCCCAGACCCGCTGAAGGTCGGGGACGGTCTGTTCGTGGAAATACGCGATCTCTTGCGCGTCTTCCGTCTGGATGTCGGCCAACAGGAACAGGAGGTGGCGGTCGTCGGACACCTCCAGGGGTTCCAGCTCGAACTGGACCGTCATCTCCCCCCTGGAGTCCGGGGTCAAGGGGGCGTAGAATCGAGCCGTTCCCCGGGGACCCCGGGGGATCCGGTAGCCGGCGGGCACGGTGAGGTGCACGAAGGGTTGGCGGGTGGTGGAGAGGAGCTGGAAGGTCCCATCGCGGGCGGTGGCCACCACCTGAAGGCCGTCCGACACCCGAACCCCCCCCAGCCCCCGGCCCCGGGCCCGGACCCGCCCGCGGATGCGCACAGCCGAGGCCGAAGGCAACTCCGCCGAGGGGAGGGGGGCATAAGGGTCGGCGGCAAGGCGATCGGGGAGGCAGGCGGCGGCAAGACCCGCCAGTCCGCCTCGGAAGAAACTTCGCCGGGAAAGGGGCCCGTGGGTGGTGTGGGCCGGGAACGTGGACATGGCACGCCTCCCTGAGCAGGTTTGATGGGCTGGAGGAGCGGCCTCCGGGGTCCGTCTCCCAGGGGAGGGGCGGGGGGAGTTTCGCCGCCCCTCCCGGGCCCGACCCCCAGGCCTCCTCCGGATCCGGCCGGCGACCCCTTCCTCCCGATGTTGGGGGGATCGCCCCCTGTACCCCCTTGACCCCAAGATCTTTCCGGGCAGGGACGGGCCGGGGAAGGGAAGGTGTCGGAGGGGTCACCGTCGGAGAGCAAGATGGTCACGGCACCCATGGCGGACCAGGGTGGCGGGACCTGGAGGCGGGGGCGGGACGCCGAGGGGTGAGCCGAGGAAGACACGGACGACCGACGAGGAATGCGAAGTGGGGGGGGGAGCAGGGAAAAACCGCAAGCCTGGCCCTGCCCGGAGCTGGGTGCAGGTGAGCACGGAGGTCAAGGGGGTGACGCCGGGCCGTTTCCTCCAAGCCTTCGGGGGCCAGCCCCGGGGTTTTTGGAGTTTCGGGGGGAACTGGCTGGCCCACGCCGGGAGCCTCCACGAGATCGAGATCCGGGCGGGGGAAGAGGTGCGGGGGGGGCGGTTCCAAGAGGTCCGACGGCGCCTCGCGGGGCTCGGCCCTCCGGGCGGGCCGTGGCGGGTTTTCGGGGGCTTTGCCTTCGGGGACCAGCACGAGGAGGGACGAGAATGGCAGGGGTTTCCCTCGGCCCGCTTCGTCCTTCCCAGGGTGGAACTGGAGGGAAGGGGGGAGGAGGGGGGAGTGCTCACCCTGCGGGGCGAAGGAGCGCCGGGGGGAGATGCGGCAGGGGTGGAGGAGGAACTTCGGATCCGCCTGGAGGGTCTCGCCGCGACCCTGGAGGGGGGTGGCGGGCGCCCCGGGGGGTTGTCGGGGGGGGGAGGCGGGGGGGCCTCCGTCCATCGGAAGGGAAACAGGGACCTCTGGCTGAAAGCCGTAGCGAGGGTCTTGTCTCGCATCGAGAAAGGTGAGGTGGAAAAGGTGGTCTTGGCCCGCTCCCTGGAGGTTCGCCTGCCGGAACCGGTGGACCCCGACCGGGTGGCTTTGCGCCTTTGGGAAGCGGACCCGCAGTCGCGGGTGTTCCTGTTCGAGCCGGTACCCGGGCGGTCTCTGGTGGGGGCGGCGCCGGAAGTTCTGGCGGAGCTGCGGCGGGGGCGGCTGGCCGTGACCGCGGTGGCCGGATCTGCGGGGGTAGGGAACTCCCCCCAGGAACGAGAGGTCTTGGGTCGGGGCCTGCTGGCCAGTGAGAAGGATCTCCTGGAGCATAGGCTCTGTGTGCAGGATATCGTGACCCGTCTTCGCCCCTTGGCCCGATCCGTGGAAGCGGAGGCGGAGCCCCGGGTGGTGGCCTTCTCCACCATCCAGCACCTGGAGACCCGGGTGGAGGGGGATCTGGACGCCCAGCGGGATCTTCTTTCCGCCCTGGAAACCCTCCACCCCACCCCTGCGGTGTGCGGTTTCCCGCGGGACGGAGCCCTGGCGGTTCTCCAGGAGGAGGAGACCTTTCCCAGAGGGTGGTATGCCGGCCCCGTGGGGTGGATGGACGATCAAGGGAACGGGGTCTTCGTCCCCGCCCTCCGGTCGGCGGTGGGGGGAGGCAGGGAGTGGACCCTCTTTGCGGGAGCAGGGATCGTGGCGGGCTCCTCTCCGGAAAGGGAGTGGGAAGAGACGAGGCTCAAGTTCAGGCCGGTCCTTCGGGCGCTGGGGGTGGACGGGGAGGGAGCCTGACCGGCCCTTGGGGACCCGGCGGCGACGAAGAAGGCCTGGTGGGGGGGCGGAGCCCCCGGACCGGGGACCGGCGGTCGAGGGGGGGGAGTCCACGCCGCCGTCAGGATGTCACCCGTGAAAGGAGTCGCATGACGGTGCTTTCCGGAGAGGGAGAGGGCGCGGGCCGCACCGGGGAACCGGTGGAGAACCCCACTGCCCTGTGGGCCCGGGCGTTCTTGGACGAACTGGCCCGGGGGGGGGTGCGGGAGGTGGTCTTGGCTCCCGGCTCCCGCTCCACCCCCTTGGTCCTGGCCGCGGCGGAAGACGGCCGATTCCGGCTTTTTCCTCTCCTGGACGAGCGCTCCGCGGGCTTCTTCGCTGTGGGATTGGCCAGGGCCACCGGTCGCCCGCCGGCGGTGATCACCACTTCGGGAACGGCGGTCGCCAACCTGATGCCGGCCGTTGCCGAGGCCTCGGCGGGGGAGGTCCCCCTGCTGCTCCTGACGGCGGACCGGCCCCACCGCTTTCGGGACTCCGACGCCAACCAGACCATGGATCAGGTTCGGCTGTTCGGGGGCTTGTGCCGGGGGTTTTTCGACGTGCCTCCACCCCGGGCCCAAGAGGTCCACCTCCGCCACCTGCGGGTCCAGGCCGCCCGGGCCATGGCCCTGGCCGTGGGTACCCCGCCGGGACCGGTGCATGTGAACTTTCCCTTCGACAAGCCCCTGGAACCTTTGGTCTGGCAGGGCCGCAGGGTGGGGGAGGGGGAAGGGGGAAAGGGGGGGACAGGGGACGGCGAAGGACCCCGGGGCGAGGAGACAGGGGGGCTGTGGGCGGAGACGGGGGACGGGTGGCTGGGGCGGG
>JAUQOX010000184.1:4055-5770 GCA_030550695.1 Gemmatimonadota bacterium
GGCGCCGCCCCCGGGCCCCCCGGGGCCCCCCGCGCCCGCCCCCGCCCCCGGGGGCGCGCCCCCGGGGGGGCGGGGGGCGCCCACGGGGCACGGGGGGCGGGGGCGGGCGGCCGGCGAGCCCTTCACCAGGATCCTCCCCCGGCGGGCCGGCGTGAGCCCGCTCGAACTGGCGGAGTTCGCCCGGAGCCTGCAGAACGCCCGAAGGGGGCTCATCGTGGCGGGGCCGGTGCGAAAGCCCCGGGAGGTGGGACAGGCGGTGTTGGCCCTGGGGGCGGCCACCGGGTTCCCCGTCCTGGCCGACCCCCTGTCGGGGGCCCGTTTCGCTCCTTCGGGGGGCGCCTTGCGGGTGGCGGGGTACGACCTCTTCCTCCGCTCGCCCGCTGTGCGGGAATCCCTCGCCCCGGACGTGGTGGTGCGGGTCGGAGCTTCTCCCACCTCCGGCGCCCTCCTGGAGTACCTGGGCGCTCATGCGGGGGCGCGCCAGCTGGTGGTGGACGACGGGCACCGGTGGAAGGATCACCCGGCCCTGGCCCACGAGTACTACCTGGCCCCCCCCGAGGAACTCCTGGCCGGGGCGGCCGACCTCCTCAGCCCTGGGGCGGACGGCGCCTGGAGGGAGGCGTGGGGGAGGGTGGGGGAGGTGGTGGCCGAGGTCAGGAGAGCGTGGCCCCCGGCGGAACTTCTGGAGGGGGACGTGCTGGGGGCGGTGGTGGAATCCCTACCCGAGGGGGCCTGTCTCCTGGTGGCTTCCAGCATGCCCATCCGGGAGTTGGATGCCTTTGTCTCCCCGTCGGAACGGCCGCTCCGGGTGTTCGGAAACCGGGGGGTCAGCGGAATCGACGGGCTCGTTTCCACCACGGCGGGGCTGGCCGCAGCCGCCTCGCCGCCCGTGGTGGGGGTGTTGGGGGATCTCGCTTTCCTCCATGATCTGGGGGCCTTGGTGGCCTTGAAAACCCTGGGGTTGGAGGTCCTTTTCGTGGTCATCAACAACAACGGGGGAGGGATCTTCCACACCCTTCCCGTGCGGGCCTTCGAACCGGCCTTCACCCCGTACTTCGTAGCGCCCCACGGCCTGGAGTTCGAAGGGGTGGCCCGGTGGCTCGGGTTTGCCTACGAGGGGGTGGAGGATCGGCCGGGCTTGGAGGCGGCCCTGGCCCGGGGTGTCGGGGGAAGCGGCACAAGGGTGGTGGAGGTGAAGATCCCCCGGGTCCGGGCCCACGCCCGGCGGGCGGAGTTCATCCGACGGGTGGTGGAGGAGGCGGAACGGACCTTGGGGGTGGCTCGGCCCCCCGAGAAGAACTCCGGGGAGGAGTCCAGGGGGGAAGGGCCGGACGCCGCGTCCGGCAGCGAAGAGGAATGACCCTGCAGGCAAGGAGGGATAAGGCCATCATGACCAGGCCCGATTGGAAGGTCGTCAAGGAGTATACCGACATTACCTACCACAAGTGTGACGGCGTGGCCCGCATTGCCTTCAACCGTCCCGAAGTGCGGAACGCCTTCCGTCCCGAAACGCTCCTCGAGCTCCAAGAAGCGTTCCGCGACGCTGCGGAGGATACCAGCATCGGCGTGGTGTTGTTTACCGGCAACGGTCCGGCCAAGGACGGAAAGTACGCCTTCTGCTCCGGGGGGGACCAGCGGGTCCGGGGCGAGGCCGGCTACGTGGGAGCCCAGGGGATTCCGCGCCTGAACGTCCTCGAACTCCAGCGTTACATCCG
>JAUQOX010000185.1 GCA_030550695.1 Gemmatimonadota bacterium
ATTTCTTCGGGGAGGACGACCAGCAAGTCCTCCAGGGAGCCGGTGACCCGCTCGTGGGCCACAAGACGACCGGTCTCCATTTCGTACAACCAGGCCGACAGGAGAACGCCCTCTCGGGCCAGGGCTAGGGACCCGGTCAGAAGATGGGAGGGAGCTTCCCCTTCCGGGGAAAGCAAGGCCCTTTCCAGGTCCAAGTAGGCTTCGTCGCCCCGGCCTCCGAAGGACATCTCCCTGACGCTGGTGACGGGCAAGCCTGCCAACGCCAGCTCGGTTTGGAGCATGAAGGCCGCAACATAACCGGCGTCCGCGGTGGGGTCGGTCTCCGGCGTGGCGGTGGAAGGGCCGAAAACCTGGAAGTCGAACATCAAGATCTTCCGCACCGGCCGGCTGGGCCGATGTCTTCCCTCTTCCCGGAGTCGCGTCCGGCGGGCTTCATAGTACAACTCCATGAGCCCGGGGTCCTCCACCGAGGGAATCAGGAGGGCGAGGGGACCCCGGTCTTCGGTGGCCAGCAGGGCTTTCAAGGCCTGCTCTGCGCCCATCGTGTCTCCGGCCCTGAAGGCGGAGCGAGCCAGGTAACGAAGCCCCTGCCGCCTCTGGGAAAGGCTCCCTGCCGGTTTCAGGAAGAGAGAAAGGTTCCTCCGGGCCTCCTCCAGGTCTCCCCGGTAGTAGGCTTCGATCCCCAGGCCCAGGGCCACCTCGGTCTCCTCGCCCTGGGGGCCCCGTTCGGGGTCCTGGTTGCCGAAGGCGCCGAAGAGGATCCCCAGCCCCACCAGGGCGGTGATAGCCGCCCCCATTCCCAACGCCACCGCCTGCCCGCGGCTGAGGGGGGAGGGGTGGGCAGGGGGGAGGTCCGAGGTGAGGAACGGGTCGGGCTCCCCTTCCAGCCCCACGGCGTAGAGGGAAAGGGAGCGGCCGAGGCCTTTGAGGCGCCGCTTCCCTTTGGGCACCACGCGGAAGCCGGTGCGGTGGCGTACGCTTTCCAGGGCGAACTCGCTCAGGAGCACTTGGCCGGGGGCAGCGGCCCCTTGGATCCGGGAAGCGGTGTTGACGCCGTCCCCGAAAACATCCCCATCGGGGGCGGTAAAGATTTCCCCCACGTGGAGCCCGATGCGGAGACGAGCCTTGACGGCCTCCGCGGGGGAGGACCGGTGGAAGGCGTCCCGGAAGGCCAAGGCGGCCTCCAGGGCGGCCCCGGCGCTTTCGAACACGGCCAGGACGCCGTCCCCCACGAACTTGACCACCCGTCCCGACCGTTTTTCCACCTCACGCCGCGCCAAGACCTGGAACTCCGCCACCAGCCGGAGGGCGGCTTCTTCGTTCCGCTCCGAGAGGACGGTGAATCCCACCACGTCGGCGAACCAGACGGCGGCAAGCCGTCGTTCCGCCGGCGGAGGGGAGGGGGGCGGCAGTTCCGAGGCCATACCTGGAAGATGGGCGAGGGCCGGAAGGGAGAGCAAGGAGAAGGAACCGCCCCTGAGAGGGCCCTGCCCGGCTCCTCCTCGCTCCTGACGGAACCCTTACAGGGGTCGTACCTGGAAAGGGTCTGCGCCTGTTGCCCGGGTTCCGTGGCCGCCCCTACCTTGCCCCGTAGCTCGACCGTTTCATAGTCCCTGTCACCGGGCAAGTGTCCGTGCCTTCCTCCCCTTCGCCCTCGCCGCTGCGGCCGGGACCGGCCACCCGTTTGGCGTTGGGTTTTCTGGCCGGAACCGTAGCTCTGTCCCTCTGGCTGGGGGTCCAGGCCCTGCTGGCGGCCCGGTCCCATCGCCGGACCGCGGAGGGGGTCTTGCGGGACTATGCCCAGATCGCCGTCTCGGAGTTTGCCCGACGGCTGGAGGAGCGCCTGGGGCGAATGGTGTGGGACCTTTTCGAGGAGGTCCCCCCCCGCATCCGGTCCGGTGTTCCGCCGGGTCCGGAAGTGGTGGCCCGGGAGCTGGGGGGTGCCCTCCGGCGGGCGGGGTGCCGTTGCCAGGACATGAGGACCCGGGGGGCCTACCTGGTCCTGGATGTGGCCACCGGCGTGCTCCGGGTCCTGCCCGATTCCTTTCCTTCCGAGGAGGCTCGGCGCGCCGTCTCCGTCGCCAAGGCGTGGTGGGAAGCCAACCCCGCCGAGCGCATCGCCCTTCTTACGGCTTCCGGCGGGGAAGTCCTGGAAGAGCCTGCGTTCCTTGCGTTCAACGTGTCCCTTCAGCCCCGGGGGAGGGAAGGGGATGCGAGGGCGATCTATGTTTTCCTGGCTCCCCTGAGCGCCCTGGGAGAACTGGTGGGCGGCCTCTATGACGAGATCCCTCTTCTCCCGGAGGCGATTGCCGGAACCCTCCCCAACGACTCCCTGGTGCACCTGTCCGTTCTGACCCCGGAGGGGGGGCTGGTGTACGCCTCTCCTTCCCCCATCGTCCCTGCCCTTGTCATGCGGGATACGCTGTCTCGAGAGGGGGGAGGCCTGGTGGTGGAGGGCGGGATTCGTCCCCAAGCGGCCTCCTCGTTGGTCATCGGCGGCCTCCCCAGGACCCGCCTCCCGTGGTTGATCGCTCTCATGGTCCTGGCCGTCGGGGTGGGGGGGGCGGCGTTCCTGCAACTCAGGAGGGAAGCGGAGCTGGCCCGCCTTCGGGAGGAGTTCGTGTCCGGAGTCTCCCACGAATTCCGGACTCCCCTCACCCAGCTTCGGATGTTCGGGGAACTCTTGGCCGACGGGAAGCTGTCCAGGGAGGAGGATCGCCAGAGGGCCGTGGGAGTCGTGAAAAGGGAGGCGGTTCGCCTGAGCCACCTGGTGGAGAATGTCCTCCAGTTCTCGGCACTTTCCCGGGGGGCACCCTATCTGGGCCCCCGGGAGGTCCTGCAGGTCTCGGCCTTGTTGGCCGAGGTTCTGGAGGCTTTCGCGCCCTTGGCGGAGGCCCGAAAGACTTCGTGGATGGCCACGGTGCACCCCCCGGAGCTGGAGCTTTGGGGCCACCGTCAGCCCCTTTACCGTATTCTGGCGAATCTGGTGGACAACGCCTTGAAGTACGGGCGGGAAGGGCAGACGGTGAGGGTGGAAGCCCATCTGGGGGAACGGGGAGTCCGTCTCTGGGTGGAGGACGAGGGGGTCGGCATCCCTCCCGCGGCTCGGGAAAGGGTTTGGCAGCCGTTCTATCGGCTGCAGCGGGATGCGGACCGGCGCCAGCCCGGAACCGGGGTGGGGCTGGCGGTGGTGCGGGAGCTGGTGCGGGCCATGGGGGGCAGGGCTTGGATCGAGGATGGGTCCAAGGGAGGGACTCGTGTCGTGGTGGAGCTTCCCTGCGAACCACTCAAGATGGAGGCGGATTCGGCGCCGCGGGAACCCCTGCCCGTGACGGAAAGACCATGAGCAGGATCCTGGTGGTGGAGGACAACGAGGACCTGGCCTTCGGTCTTCGGGCGGTCTTTTCTTTCGAAGGCTACGAGGTGGACCTGGCCTTGGACGGGGAGAGGGCTTTGGAAATGTCCCGCGCCCGCCCCCCCGACCTCCTGGTCCTGGACCTCATGCTCCCGGGAAAGTCCGGATTCGAGGTGCTGAGGGAGCTCCGCAAGGCGGGTCAAGACTTTCCGGTCCTGGTGCTCACGGCTCGAAGCCAGGAGACCGATGTGGTCCTGGGGTTCGACCTGGGTGCCGACGATTACGTGGTAAAACCGTTTTCCACGGCCGAGCTCCTGGCCCGGGTCCGGGCCCTCCTCCGTCGGCTGCGGCGAGGCTCGCCAACGACCGCGGACCCGGTTTGGAAGCGTTTCGGGGACGTCGAGGTGTGCCGCGCCACCCGGACCGTCCGACGCCGGGGCTGGCCTGTGGAACTGACCCCCAAGGAGTTCGACCTTCTGGTGGCTCTCCTGGACCGGAAGGGAGCGGTGGCCACCCGGCGGGAGCTCCTGAAGGAGGTCTGGGGCTACGCTTACGCGGACATCCACACCCGGACGGTAGACGTGCACATGGCGGAACTGCGGAGGAAGTTGGAGGAGAACCCGTCGAAGCCGGTGCACCTCCTTACGGTCCGGAAGACCGGCTACCGCCTGCAACCCTAGGGCGATCGCCCCCCCCCGGAGGCGGGAAATCTTACGCATTCCTGACGTTTACCGCCGTGTCGGAGCACGGTAGCGGGCCTAGTTTGTCCCCTGGGAAGAGGGTGGAGGAGGGGTGGCACGCTTTTCTTGGCAGGCGCCGCGGGAGCAAGAACAGCGGTTTGCGGAGGTGCTCATGGGCAAGCTGGTCGTTTGGCGGCGTGTCGGAACAGGGTCCGCTCTTTGGGTATTGGCTCTCGTCCAGCCGGTGGTGGCCCTCCAGGGTCAAACCCCCTCTCCGACCCAGGGCCAACCCCAGGAGGGAGCCTTACGGGTGTTCCTGGACTGTCCCCGCTGTGATTTCGACTATTTCCGACAAGAGGTTCCCTTCGTGAGCTGGGTCAGGGACCGCATGGACGCCGAGCTGCACGTGTTGGTCACCCTCCAGCCTACGGGCGCCGGGGGGGTGGAATACACCTTCCACTTCCTGGGCCAGGGTAGGTGGGCGACCCGCCGGGACACCCTGGTCTACGTGTCCCTGCCTGACGAGACCGCCGACGAGATCCGCGCCGGTCTGGTTCGAGTGTTCAAGTTGGGGGTGGTTCCCTTTGCCGCCGCCACCCCTGTGGGGAGGCTGTTGGACGTGAGGTACCAGGCCCCCCGCCAGGCCAGGCGGCCCGAGGAAGTGGCCGATCGCTGGAATCTTTGGGTTTTCGAAACGCGGGTCAGCGCCGACGTCTCAGGAGAAAGCCGCACCAGCGAGCGCTCCTTCGAGGGGTCGGTGGGCGCCAACCGGACCACCGAAGCCTTCAAGATCGATCTGAGCCTCAGGGGGTCCTACGACCAGAGGAAGTTCGAGCTTTCCAGCGGCCGGAAGATCACCAGCACCGCCCAGAACCACGCCCTGCAAGGAACCGCCGTGTGGAGTTTGGGACCCCACTGGTCGTTCGGGTTGAACGGATCGGCCACGCGATCCACCCGCCTGAACCAGGATCTGGCCTTGCGGGTGGGGCCGGCCTTGGAGTACAACATCTATCCCTATGCGGAGGCTACCCGCCGCCAGCTCACGTTCTTCTATACCCTCGAGGCTGCCCATTTCGACTACGAGGAGCTGACCCTCTTCGACAAGACGCAAGAGGAGAGGCTGCAACAATCATTCGAGTTGTCAGCAGCTTACGAGCAGCCATGGGGTGAAATCGACGCCTCGGTGGAGTGGACGAACTTCCTGGACCGGTTCTCCCAGCATCGGCTGGATGTGTTCGGTCGTTTCGAGATCCGCCTGTTCCGCGGTTTGAGCCTTGACCTCGAGGCGAGCGCGGCGCGGGTGAAAAACCAGATCTATGTGCCCCGGGAGGACATCCCCGACGAGGACGTGCTCCTGGAGCGCCGGCAGTTGGGGACGGACTTCGAGTACTCCTTCGAAGTCGGCTTCTCCTACCGTTTCGGTTCCATCTTCAATAACGTGGTGAACCCCCGGATGCGGAGGGGACGGGGCGGTGGGGGATGGTGGGGTTGACGATGGCCCGGGATGGCGGGAGGGGACGGGCGCCGGTCCCGTAGAGCGTCGGGACCCTACGGGCCTCGACAACAAGAAGAGCCCTGGGAAGGGGGGCGGATGCGCGACGCGACCCTTACTGTGGCGGTGGTGACCGACGTGTTCCCCGAGTCGGCGGACTGGGACCGCTTGGTGGCGGTGGCCGAGGAGGCCCGGGAAGGGGGCGCCGAGTTGGTGATCCTCC
>JAUQOX010000186.1 GCA_030550695.1 Gemmatimonadota bacterium
GCAACGAGCGCAACCCTCGCCCTATGTTGCCAGCGGTTCGGCCGGGGACTCATGGGGGACTGCCGGTGATAAACCGGAGGAAGGTGGGGACGACGTCAAGTCATCATGGCCCTTACGCCTAGGGCGACACACGTGCTACAATGGCCGGTACAAAGGGCTGCAAACTCGCGAGAGGGAGCCAATCCCAAAAAGCCGGTCTAAGTTCGGATTGCAGTCTGCAACTCGACTGCATGAAGCCGGAATCGCTAGTAATCGTGCATCAGCCATGGCACGGTGAATACGTTCCCGGGCCTTGTACACACCGCCCGTCACGCCATGGGAGCCGGTAGCGCCCGAAGTCCGTGGTCCAACCGAAAGGAGGAAGCGGCCGAAGGCGAGATCGGTGACTGGGGCGAAGTCGTAACAAGGTAGCCGTAGGGGAACCTGCGGCTGGATCACCTCCTTTCTGGAGATGCCGAGTAGAGGAATCTCGAAAGGCTCTCGCAAGTCTAACCGCTCACTTTCCCAGACTTCGATGCTCGGCCCTGCAAAAGGGCCCAAGCGAATCATGTAGCGCTTTTTGACAGTTTCGGTAGTGGGAGGGTAGCGTCTTAGGCTGTGGGGAGGGGAGTTGGTGGGTTGGTGCTTTTGGTGGCTGAAACTGGCTGCTCCAACGAACCCCGACGGGTTCAGGAGCGCCAGGGACGGGATTGAAGAGGAGGTCAAGCAAACAAGTGCGCAGGGTGGATGCCTAGGCACAGACCGGCGACGAAGGACGCGGCAAGCTGCGAAAAGCCTCGGGGAGCTGCAAGCAAGCTTTGATCCGGGGATTTCCGAATGGGGTAACCCGGCAGGGGTAATACCCTGTCATCCCGTAAGGGAAGCCAACCCGGGGAACTGAAACATCTTAGTACCCGGAGGAAGAGAAATCAAAATGAGATTCCCCAAGTAGTGGCGAGCGAACGGGGAAGAGCCCAAACCGTCAGGACGAGAGTCCTGGCGGGGTTGTGGGGCCCAGCGTATCGGATGCTGGAAAGGGTAGCAGAACGCGCCTGGAACGGCGGACCGTAGAAGGTGAGAGTCCTGTAAGCGAAACCTGAGTACGGCATCTGGCTGGGTACCCGAGTAGGCCGGGACTCGAGGAATCCCGGTTGAATCTGGGGGGACCATCCTCCAAGGCTAAATACGAGTCTGTGACCGATAGGGGAGAGTACCGTGAGGGAAAGGTGAAAAGAACGCCTGACGGCGAGTGAAAGAGAACCTGAAACCCTGTGCATACAAGCGGTCGGAGCCTGGTACAGCTCTCGGGTTGTGCTGGGTGACGGCGTGCCTTTTGCATTATGATCCGGCGAGTTGCTCCTCGCGTGCGAGGTTAAGGCCTTCAGGGCCGGAGCCGAAGCGAAAGCGAGTCTGAAACGGGCGTAGAGTACGCGGGGGCAGACCCGAAACCGAGGCGATCTATCCATGGCCAGGGTGAAGCCGGGGTAAAGCCTGGTGGAGGCCCGAACCGTTGTGGGTTGAAAACCGCTCGGATGAGCTGTGGATAGGGGTGAAAGGCCAAACAAGCTCGGAGATAGCTGGTTCTCCCCGAAATATATTTTGGTATAGCCTCAGGGCGTGTCTTCGGGAGGTAGAGCACTGCATGGGTTAGGGGCCTTACCCGGTTACCGACCCCAAGCAAACTCCGAATGCCCGCAAGATGGACCCTGGGAGTCAGTGGACGGGCGATAATGTCCGTTCGCGAGAGGGAAAGAACCCAGACCGTCAGCTAAGGTCCCCAAGTATGGGCTAAGTGCGAAAGGATGTGGGTTCGCAGAGACAACTAGGAGGTTGGCTTAGAAGCAGCCATTCCTTTAAAGAGTGCGTAATAGCTCACTAGTCAAGTGGATCTGCGCCGAAAATGGTCGGGACTCAAGCCCATCGCCGAAGCTACGGATGGTAGAGACCTTTGGGTGTCTGCCATGGTAGGGGAGCATTGCCTGGGCTGTGAAGCGGACCCGCGAGGGCGTTCGTGGAGCGCAGGCAAGGGAGGATGCCGGAATGAGTACGCGGTAAACAGAGTGAGAATCTCTGTCACCGAAAGCCTAAGGGTTCCGGAGCCAGGTTCATCCGCTCCGGGTTAGTCGGATCCTAAGCCGAGGCCGAAGGGCGTAGGCGATGGGAAACAGGTCAAAATTCCTGTACCGGTTCAAGGGCGTCTGACCCTGAGGGGGGACGCGGGGGTGACAGGACCGTCGGCGGATGGAAGAGCCGATGCAAGGTGGTAGGCGTTTCCGGGGGATAAAAGACCCGGATAGCCGAGCGCCGATGCCGAAGGGGCCTTCGGGCCCCGCAAAGGGTCCGTAATCTGACCGCCGAGAAAAGCCTCGCAGGGGAGTTCTTGGACCGACCGTACCGCAAACCGACACAGGTAGGCGAGGCGAGAAGCCTAAGGTGCGCGAGTGATCCATGGAGAAGGAACTCGGCAACATGTCCCCGTAACTTCGGGAGAAGGGGAGCCGGTAGTAGGTGAAGCCGATGCATGGTGGAGCCGAAGCCGGCCGCAGAGAATCGGCCCAAGCGACTGTTTAGCAAAAACACAGGTGTCTGCGAAGTCGACTAAGACGACGTATAGGCACTGACGCCTGCCCGGTGCCGGAAGGTTAAAGGGAGGGGTTAGCTGGGGGTCACCTCGGCGAAGCTCTGAACTGAAGCCCCGGTAAACGGCGGCCGTAACTATAACGGTCCTAAGGTAGCGAAATTCCTTGTCGGGTAAGTTCCGACCTGCACGAATGGCGTAACGACTTGGGCGGTGTCTCCTCCATGGGCTCGGCGAAATTGGAGTATCGGTGAGGATACCGATTACCCGCGACAGGACAAAAAGACCCCGTGCACCTTTACTACAGCCTGTCATTGGGTCTTGGCACCGCATGTGTAGGATAGGTGGGAGGCAGAGAACCGGAGTCGTCAGGCTTCGGGGAGCCGTCGGTGAAATACCACCCTTACGATGTCGGGGCTCTAACCCAGGGGAGTGAAGCCTCCTCGGGGACCGTGGCAGGTGGGTAGTTTGACTGGGGCGGTCGCCTCCTAAAGAGTAACGGAGGCGCGCAAAGGTTCCCTCAGCGCGGTCGGCAATCGCGCGTCGAGTGTAAAGGCAGAAGGGAGCTTGACTGCGAGACCGACGGGTCGAGCAGGTAGGAAACTAGGCCTTAGTGATCCGGCGGTTCCGGATGGAAGGGCCGTCGCTCAACGGATAAAAGGTACGCCGGGGATAACAGGCTTATCGCCCCCGAGAGTTCACATCGACGGGGCGGTTTGGCACCTCGATGTCGGCTTATCGCATCCTGGGGCTGGAGAAGGTCCCAAGGGTCGGGCTGTTCGCCCGTTAAAGCGGTACATGAGCTGGGTTCAGAACGTCGTGAGACAGTTCGGTCTGTATCCGTCGCGGGCGTTGGAGTGTTGAGGGGAGCCGTCCTTAGTACGAGAGGACCGGGACGGACTGACCTCTTGTGCACCGGCTGTTCCGCCAGGAGCACCGCCGGGTAGCGAAGTCAGGACGGGATAACCGCTGAAAGCATCTAAGCGGGAAGCCCCCCCCAAGATGAGCACTCCCAGGTCGCAAGACCTCGGAAGGGCCGTGCGAGACTAGCACGTCGATAGGCGGCAGGTGGAAGCGGGGTAACCCGTGCAGCCGAGCCGTACTAATCGCCCGAGCGGCTTGACCTTCTTTTTTCCTTCAGGTTGGGCACTGACCCCACGACCCTGCTCCTCAGTCAAGATGCTGACCCTCCCACCACCGGGTTGCTTCCGATCTCGGGCTGGCCGTCCTTTGGAATTGTGGCGGCAGAAAACCCCGAGGACGGGCCTGACAATGGATCGGCTGGTGGCCATAGCGCGGGGGAAACACCCGTTCCCATCCCGAACACGGCCGTTAAGCCCCGCAGCGCGGATGGTACTGCCGGCTTGTCCGGTGGGAGAGTACGTCGCCGCCAGCCTCTCTTCGAGCCCTCCCCGCCCCCGGGCGGGGGGGGTTCTTTGTTTGCTATGGTCGAAGGGGGGGCGTGCCGTTGAAGGTGGCGCCGAGGATGGATGGCTCATTCAGGGGGGAGGCTCATCCCGCCTTCCAGGGCAAGGGGGGGGCTCTCCTGAGGCCGGCCCCGGGAGGGGAGAAAAAGGTTGCCCCGGGGGGAGCCGGTAAGAATCTTTCGGGCATGGACCGATCGGACCTCCTCGGAAACGAGAGGCCGGCCCCGGCGGTCGCGCCGGAGGGGGCCCGTCATGGCGCCCGGGGGCCCTCGCCCAGTTTGGAGGGGGCGGCGAGGGCTCCGGTGTCAGGCGAGGAGGGCCCGGCCGCCTCCCCCACAAGGGAAGGCCCCCAACCTGCTCCTACCCGGTGCGGTTACCTGACCCTCCTGGGGAGGCCCAATGCAGGGAAATCCACTCTTCTCAACGCCTTGGTCGGAGAACCCCTTTCCATCGTGACTCCCCGCGCCCAGACGACGTGGCGACGGGTCACGGGAGTGTTGACCCTTCCCGACGCGCAGATGGTCATCTTGGATACTCCGGGGCTCCTGACACCCCGTGATCTGCTCCAGCGCTCCATGCTCCACTCGGCGGTCGAAGCGGTCCGCGAAGCGGATATCCTGCTTCTTCTGGTGGACGGCACCAAGGGTTTCACGGAGGGGGAGGCCCAGCGGGTTGAAGCGATACGGAAGGAGAACAGCCAGGTGCCCTTCCTGACGGCCGTGAACAAGGTGGATCGGGTCCCGACCGAGGCGGCCCTACACTTGGCGGGGCTCCTTCGCCAGCGGTTCGGGGGCAACTGTTACCTGATCTCGGCCCTACGGGGCGACGGTGTGGAAGCCCTTCGCAAAGAGCTGGTGGGCCTTCTTCCCCCAGGGCCTTTCCTTTTCCCTGCGGACGAGATCGCCCGGGAGCCCGTGCGCTTCTTCGTGGGAGAGTTCGTGCGGGAAAGCGCCTTCGAGCTGTTCCGGGAAGAGATTCCATACAGCCTGTACTGCGTCGTGGAAGAGTTTCGGGAGGCACAGGATCCCGTATACGTTCGGGCAGTCGTGGCGGTGGAGCGTCGGTCCCAGAAGCGCATCGTGGTGGGTAAGGGGGGTGAGGGGATCAAGGAACTCGGATCAAGGGCCCGGCGAAGGATCGAGGCTTTCCTCGGACGCCGGGTCTATCTCGATCTTTGGGTGAAAGTTGTCCCCAACTGGCGGCGGAAGACCCAGCACCTCAGGGCCATGGGCTTTCCTCTCCCCCCTCCTTCGAATCCAGCCGGGAAACCCTGAGATGGGGCGGCCCTTCCGGTGTCTCATCGGGTGGTGTCTGTCCCTGTTGGCCTTCTTCGGGCTTCCGACAGAAGCCTCCCCGCAGATGAGATGGGTCGCACAAGAAGGCCCCAGCCCGCCCTTCTCCGCCTTCAAGGACGACGCCGGCCCATCCAGGACCATTCCAGCAAGCGAGGGAGCCTTGACCCTCCTTCTTCCGGTGGGAGCCCAGGGAGTGGCCATGGCACGGGCCATGACCGCTACCCCCGGGCCGGAAGGCGCGTTCTGGAACCCTGCCGGTCTGGGGGCCCTCGGAGAGGGGGGACGTTTCCTGGTCTTCCACAGCGAGCACCTGGCCGGAGAGGGGACGGCTTTTTCCCTCCTCTTTTCCCATGCCAGCGTGGGAACAGGTGGCCTTTCCTATCGGCTCCTCAACCTCGGA
>JAUQOX010000187.1 GCA_030550695.1 Gemmatimonadota bacterium
GCCCCGTGGTGTCAACCTTTCCCCCGCGCCCGCCGCCCCTGGTCCCCGGGGCCGCACCTTCAGCCTAACCCACCCCGTAGAGCCGAAGCTTTTCTCCGTGCCGGGCGCGGAGGAGGGCCCGGATCTGCCGGTGGGCCGGCTCGGTGAGTTCCGGATCTTGGGCCACCAAGGAGCGGGCCTTTTCCTGGGCTTGGGCAAGGAGGAGCTCATCCCTTCCCAGATCGGCGTAGCGGAGGATGGGGTCTCGGCCGTGCTGCTGGGTTCCGAACAGATCGCCGGGGCCCCGGAGTTCGAGGTCGGCCTTGGCGATGGCGAAGCCGTCATGGGTCTGTTGGAACACCCGCAGCCGATTCCACGCCGCCTCCCCCCCCTCTGCCACCAGGAGACACCGGCTCCGGCCGCCTCCCCTGCCCACCCGGCCCCGAAGCTGGTGAAGCTGGGAAAGGCCGAAGCGTTCGGCGTGCTCGATGAGCATGGCCGTGGCGTTGGGTACGTCGATGCCCACTTCGATGACCGTGGTGGCCACCAGAAGATCGATCTCCCGGGCCAGAAAGGCCCGCATCACCGCCTCCTTCTCTGCGGGGGGAAGCTGGCCGTGGAGGAGCCCCAGCCTCCGGTGCGGGAAGACCTCCTCGGCCAGTCGCCGAAACTCCTCCTTGGCCGACAGGAGGTCCACCTTCTCGGACTCCTCCACCAGCGGATAGACCACATAGGCCTGGTGACCGCCGGCCATTTCCTCTTCCAGGATGCGGTACGCCTCGGCCCTCCGGGCGGGCGGGAACAGAAGAGTTTCCACAGGCTGGCGCCCCGGCGGGAGTTCATCCAGGAGACTGAGATCCAGGTCCCCGTAAAGGGCCATGGCCAAGGAGCGGGGGATGGGGGTGGCGGACATGACCAAGACATCCGGGTTCCCCGGCTGTTCGGCCAGCGCCAGCCGCTGGCGGACGCCGAAGCGGTGCTGTTCGTCCACCACCACCAGACCCAGCCGGGCGAAGGTGACCCCTTCCTGGATGAGGGCATGGGTGCCCACCACCAGGGGTGCGGTGCCCTCGGCGATCCTCTGCAGGGCCGAACGCCGTTCCGCCGGGGTCATGCCGCCCCGCAGGAAGACTACCTCCACCCCCAAGGGTTCCAGCCACCTCCGGAGCTTGGAGGCGTGTTGCTCGGCCAGGATCTCCGTGGGGGCCATGAGGGCCCCCTGATATCCGCTCTCCAGGGCCAGGAGCAGGGCAAAGGCGGCCACAACGGTCTTCCCCGAGCCGACATCCCCCTGCAACAGACGATTCATCCGCCGGGGCGAGGTCATGTCGTCGTAGATTTCCCTCAGGACCCTGGCCTGGGCCTCGGTCAGGCGGAAGGGCAGGGACGCATGAAACGGCCGGATGAGCCGGTTGGTGCGGGCAAAGGCGATCCCCGGCACGGCCTGGGTTTGCCGGAACCGCACCTGGGCCTGGACCACCTGCAGGAAGAAGAGCTCGTCGAAAGCCAGACGCCGCCGCCCTTTTTCCACCTCCTGGAGATCTTGCGGCCGATGAAGGGCAGCCAGGGCCTCCGGAAGGGAACAGAGCCCCAAGTTCCGAAGGTCTTCGTCGGAGAGGAACTCCTCTTGCGCCACTTCCTCGAGAAGCCGGTCCAGGTTGAGGGCCACCACCCGCCGAAGGACCCACTGGGGGACCTCCTCCGCCGCAGGGTAGGAGACGAAGACCGTTCCTGTCCTTCCGCCGTCGTCCTCCTCCCCTTCCCGGGCCAGCACGGTGAACTCCCGGGGATGGACCTGCCGGCCGTGGAAAAAACGGACCGGACCCACCGCCAACACCAGATCACCTTTGCGGATACGCTTTTCCAGCCACGGCTGGCCCGGCCAGGCACAGGTGATCATGCCGCTCTCGTCCTGCAGAACCGCCTGGAAGATGCGAAGGCCCGAGCGGGTGGGGAGTATACCCGCGCTGCGGACCCGCCCCACCACCGTGGCCTCCATCCCCACTTCCAGACTCCGGATCGGCTGCACGGTGGATGCGTCGTCGTAGCGGCGGGGAATGTGGTAGAGGAGGTCCCGGGCCGAGAGCAGTCCCAGACGCTGGAAGGCCTCGGCCCGCCGCGGCCCCACCCCCCGCAAGAACTGGATCGGACGGTCCAGGGGAAAGGAAACGCCCTCCACGTGCTCCTCGTTCGGGATAAGGACCGTGGGCGGCTAGCCCTCGCCGAACACCCCCTTCAAGAACTCTTCGGGATCGAAGCTTTCCAGGTCCTCCACACCCTCTCCCGTCCCCACCAGTTTGACCGGAAGCCCGAACTCTTCCCACAGGCTGACCACCACCCCCCCCCGGGCCGTGGAGTCCAGCTTGGCCAGGACGATCCCCGTCAGGGACACCGCCCGGGAAAAAGCCTCCACCTGGGCCCGGGCGTTCTGCCCCACGGTGGCGTCCAGCACCAACAGGGTTTCGTGGGGGGCCCCTTCCACCCTCTTCCCAAGAACCCGCTCGACCTTGCGGAGCTCTTCCATGAGATGGCGATGGGTGTGCAGGCGCCCGGCGGTATCCACCAGGACCACGTCGAGGCCCCGATGGAGGGCCGCCTCCACGGCATCGTAGGCCACCGCCGCGGGGTCTGCTCCCTTCTGTCCCCGGACGAAGTCCGCCCCCACCCGCTCAGCCCACACGGAAAGCTGTTCCACGGCGCCGGCCCGGTAGGTGTCCGCCGCCGCCAGGAGCACCGAGCGCCCTTCCTTCCGCAACCACCAGGCCAGCTTGGCGATGGAGGTCGTCTTCCCCACCCCGTTGACCCCGCAAAAGAGATAGACCGTCGGCCCCTGCTCCGCAGACCGGAGGTAGGCTTCCCGGGTGGGATCCAGGATCCGCCGAAGCTCCTCCCTCAAGGCACCTTGGAGTCCGTCCGGCCCCCGGATCTTCCCGGCCCGGGCCAGCTCCTCCACCCGGTCCACCAGGCGGGCCGTGGCCTTCACCCCGAAGTCCGCCGCCAGAAGACGCTCCTCCAGCTCCTCCAGGGTGGTCGTATCCAGACCGCCGAAAACCACCCGGACATCGGTGAGGGCCAGGCGGACCACCCGGCGCCAGAGGGAAGTCTTCTTTTCCCCCTCGGGGCGAAACAGACGGACCATGGGGGCCCGGAGCGAGGCTACCGGCCTCCCCGGGAGGCGGTTTCCGGCACGGGTGGGCTGGCGGGCCCCTGGGCCATGCGAGCCGGCGGGGCTTTCGGAGGACGCTCCAGGAGGCTCAGGCGTTCCCGGGACTCCTGGGCCCAGCGGGCCAGGGCTTGGGACGGGACAGGGTCGCCGGGAGGGAGTCGAACGGCCAAGGGATCCATGGCTGTCCCGTCGCGCCTCCGCATCTCGTAATGCAGGTGGGGACCCGTGGCGAGTCCCGTCATCCCCACGTAGCCCACGATCTGCCCCTGGCGCACCCGGGCACCGGCACGGATGCCGGGCCCGAATCGGCTCAGGTGGCCGTACCGGGTCAGCCAGCCGTTGGGATGCCGGATCTCCACCAGGTTCCCCAGATCGCCCTGACGCCCGGCGCTCACCACCACCCCATCCCCGGTGGCCATGACCGGGGTGCCGGTGGGAGCGGCAAAATCCACCCCCCGGTGGGCCCTCACCGTATTCAGGATGGGGTGGAGCCGGGCATTGGAAAACCTCGACGAGATGCGGGCCAGCTCGATGGGCTTGGTGAGGAAGGCCCGGCGGACGGATTTGCCTTCTTCGTCGTAGTAGGTCCCCTGGCCGTCCCCGTTGGGGTCGAACCAGACGGCCCGGTAGGGGGTTCCGGAATTGACGTATTCCGCCACCAGGATCCGCCCCGAGCGCATGCTCCCGTCGGGGCGCACCTCCCGCTCCACCACGAACCGATAGGTATCTCCGGCCCGCACCTGCCGGGAGAAGTCGATCTGCCATTGGAACACCTGGTCCAGGCCGGCCACCACCCAGGCCCGGTCCGGCGCCGGCAAATGGGAAAGGCCCTCGTTGGAGAGGACGGCGTTCCAGAGGGCGTCCTCCACGGTCCCTTCCGCATAGAGGGTGTCCACGGTGACGGGGGTGACGAGGAGCTCGGAGGTCCAGCCCGTTTCGTCCTTCGTCAGGCGAACCGTTTCGTCACGACTCAGGGTCACGTCCACTCCCCGGAGGCGGCCTTCGGAAACCAACCACCTCAGGGCGATGGCCGTCCCCACCCCCATGCGCCGGGGGTTGGCCTGCTCCCGGAAGGCCAGGAGAAGGGAATTCTGTTCTTCCCAGGAAAGGGAGGCCCGGGCCAGAATCTCCCCGAAGGTTTGGCCCGGCGCCAGCCGGATGGTTTCCACCCGTTCGGGGGCAGCCGCCAGCAGAGGATCCAGGGGGCCGATTTCAGGAACGGAGCGGCCCAGCCAAGGCCACCCCAGGAACAAGACCCCCGCCACGGCGGCCAGGCCGGCCGCCGACGGGCGAAGAAAGGAAGGCGTCCCGCTCATTCGTCTCCTTCTGGTCCCTACGTCTGCCGCGGCAGACCCGGGCGCGGACCCCCCCCTTTCTCCACGACCCCGCCCCCCCTGGGAACTCCCCTCAATCCATCTGCCGCCGGATGAAGGTGGGGATGTCCAGATCCCGGATTTGGTCCGTCGTGATCACCCGTTCCGGGAACCGCTGGAACGGGAGTTCCACCGCTTCATGGGAGCCGCCCACCGCCGCCACCCGCCTCTGGGGAGGGGTGGTGGGTGCCTGCGGGCGGGGTTGAGGCGAACGCCGGAAGTCCGGCCGAACGATCTTCTCGTCCGTCTCCTCGGCCCGGTCGAAGCCCGTGGCGATCACCGTCACCCGGACTTTGCCGTCCATCGCCGGGTCGTGGACGGTGCCGAAGATGATCTCGGCCTCGTCCCCTGCCTCTTCCTGAATAATGGAAGCGATGAGGGAGACCTCGTCAATGGCCAGGTCCAGACCCCCGGTGATGTTGATGAGAACCGCCCGGGAGCCCCGGATGGACACCTCGTCCAGCAGGGGCGACGAAATGGCCTCCTGGGCCGCTTCCTGCGCCCGGTTCTGCCCTTCCCCGAAACCGGAACCCATCAGGGCGGGCCCCCGGCAGGCCATGACCGTCCTGACGTCGGCGAAATCCACGTTCACCTCGCCCTTGACCCGGATGAGATCGCTGATGCCCCGCGTGGCGTTCAGGAGGACCTCGTCGGCCTTCTTGAGGGCGTCCCGGAAGGAGGTGCCCTTCCCCACCACCGACAGAAGCCGGTCGTTGGGGACCACGATCATGGTGTCTACACTCCGCCTCAGCTCCGCAAGACCCTGCTCGGCCTGACGGGCCCGCTTCTTCCCTTCGAAGGAGAAGGGGCGGGTGACGATGGCGACGGTGAGGGCTCCCAGTTCCCGGGCAATCTCCCCCACCAGCGGGGCCGCACCTGTACCGGTCCCCCCGCCCATACCCGCAGTGATGAAGACCAGATCGGCTCCCTCCAGGGCCCGGCGAACCTCGTCGGCGCTCTCATGAAGGGCCTGACGGCCGATCTCGGGCCGCGCCCCGGCACCGAGCCCGCGGGTCAGCTTCTTCCCGAGCTGGATGGTGACCGGGGCCTTGGAGGTGCGGAGCACCTGAGCGTCGGTGTTGGCCGAGATGAACTCCACCCCCTCCAGGTTCTCGTCGATCATCCGGTTCA
>JAUQOX010000188.1 GCA_030550695.1 Gemmatimonadota bacterium
GGAATTCCCAATGGAAGAGCGGAGATCCAGGCCCGGGGTCCTGGAAGCGCCCGAAGGTTCCGCCGCCTTTCCCGTCCAGAACTCCACAAGGTTGTGATCAGGCCGGACTTGAGGGCCCTCGAAGCCGGGCCCGGGCACGATGACCGAATCGAGCGGGGCCAACCCAACCGAGAAAGGAGCGGTCCTCACTCACCTCCCGTGGGCTCGCAGTACCAGACACCCCCAATCCGAATGCAATTGGCGCCCCCCCCATCCCCCTCGTCATCCCCACCGTCGTTGGTGGTGTTGAACTGGGGAGAGGTGGTGCACACCCATTGGCCCCCCTGGAAGGTGCACGTCTGCGTGGTGGAGGAAGCCAGCGCCAGCGAGGGTTCCACCCCGGAGGGGGCCGTGGGGTTCTCCACGCACGAGGCGAACATCCCCAGGACCAGCAAGGTGATGGCCCCGGTCAGGGCGTTCCGGATGCGACGGCTGGTGATCATGGGCACCTCCTGAAGAAACCGGTTGCAACTCGGGGCCGGCCCTTCCGCCGGCCTTCGGTGTCTCCATGTATGCAACCCTCAGCCTTCCTGCGCATGGTGCATTTTGCACCATTTTGCACTACGACTTGCACTAGATCCCCCCGGAGCCCGACCCGACCCGGGTGAACCGGTATGCCCTAGGGGTTCACCCGCGCGATCCCCGGAGGGACCTTCTCCACCAACCCGAGGAAGGGTGGCCGCCACGGCTCTCCCGTTTTCCAACATCCCGGGGAACGGCGTCCCCGGAGCCCCGGGTGGGCCGGCGCAGGCCTGCCCCGTTCCCCCATGAGGAACGCCGCGCTCAGCTTGATGACCCGGTTCATGGCGGGAAGCAGGCCATGGAGGTTCGCCACATGGCGGCCCAGGAAACGGTCGCGCAACTCCCAGTAACCGAAGTCTTCGGGGGAGACGCACACCAGCCTTGTGGGGTCCAGAAAGGGCGGAACGGCGGCCCGGTAGGGAACCGTCCCATCCCCGGTCTCCTCCAGATCTTCCACCACCTTCCCCCCCTCCACCACCGGCACCGGGTAACCGTTCTTGCGGTCCCGGGAACTCAACACGAAAAAGGGGCCTGCCTTGGGGCCCCGGTCCTGGATCTCCAACACCACCCGGGTCTTATCCCCCACCCCCACCACCGCCAACCAGTCGTGGGAAGTGAGCCCCACGTCGTCGAGGCGCAACGAGCACGTTTCCTGGCGGAAGCGCCATCCCTCGTCCAGCATCCGCTGCATGAGATCCCGTGCCATCCGCATGCGCCCTTCCAGGCCCCCCTCGGGCGCCGATCCCGAAAGGCGTAGGTGTTCCGCAATGGACTCCACCACGCCTTTCTGCCAGAGCTCAGCGTGAAACAGGGACTCCGGGAGGCGCGACGAACCGGGGCTCAGCCGGATCCCCTCTTCGGGGATGAGGTGGTAGAGGGAGGGTGTGAGACGCGCCACCTCCCTTTCCCTGGAAGAAGGGGTGCCGCCCTCCAAGTCCGCCGTGCCGGTGATGATCTTGAGGACCGCCTCGAAGGATCCTCGGAACGGGGCTCCCAAGGTGATGACTTTCCTGACACGCCCGCCGCCGGCCCCCCGAGCCAGGTACCCTGTGATGAGAAGCCCTCCCATGGAGTGCCCCACTAGGTCCACCTGGCCGGTGTCCCGGCTGTAGGCTGGCCTCCCCCTGGCGTAGTGGCGCAACAGGCTGGTACGGGCTACCACCTCTTCCACGAAGCCTCCCAGCTCGTCCACCAGCTCCCCCAGGGGCCTCCGCCAATCGTAGGGAAAGAGGAACACCGGCCGGGGGCGGTCCTGGGAGGGGGAGAGGTCGTGCCGAAGCTCCCGCACGTACTCCCCATAAGGGATTTCGAAGGGGAGATCGGCCCGCACCATGGCCGGTTCGGCCTGTTCCAGGCGAAGGTCGTCGGGGTGGAGGGCCACCCGCCGGTAGTCCCGAGACCTTAGGCTCCAGATCGTCTCCGCACCCACCGGATAGAGGTCCCGGAGGGCCGTTGCCGTGATGCCGGGGACGACCACCACGGGGGGCCTCAACGGCGGCTCCTCCGGGAAGGTGGCGACAAGGGGCGGTACATCGGGAGTGTCGTCTGCGGGGGTGACTTCAGCTAGGCCTCCTCAATCGACGAGCCGAAGCTCCAGGGTAGAAAAGACGGCCAGAGGGGTTCCCAGGACGGTGAGGGAAAGGTCGTTCCGCAGTTCCCATTCCAGCAGGACCCCCCGGTCCAGGTCTAGGCGCAGTCGGACCTTCCCCGGCGCTTGGACAACCCGGCCGATCTCCGGGGGCAGGGCAAGGTCAGGCGCCACAGACAAGGTCAGTTCCCCTTCCACCACCGCCGTGCGACGACCTTGGAACTCCTCCAGTCCCGCCAGGAAATAGCGGGCCCCGAAACTGGCCGACCCGGCCCCCGACGCCGTGACCGACGAGGTGTTCTCCCACGAGCCCCCCAGGGCCACCGAGTCTCGGGGCCAAGGGGCTATGCTGAAGGGGGAGATTCCGCCGTCCAAGAGAAGCCGGGCCAAGCCGGCCATCACCTCCAGTCCCCCGAGGGCGGCACCCGGCGGGGGAAAGGGGGGGATCTGCCCCTCCCCTCCCCCCGGAGGTGGGCCCTGGGTTTCGGGGAGGGGGGTTCCGTCGGCCCGGACCAGCCGCTCTGTTTCCCGCCCCACCAACTCAGCCAGCCTTGCCGCCTGGCCCCCTTGGGGCGCCGGGTCCCGCCTGCTGTCGTAGCGCTCCACGCCCAGGGGGGTGGAAGCATCCAATTCGATGCTCTCCACGGTGGTTCGAAGCCTGAACAGGCCAGGCTCGTCGGCTGCGGAAACCCGGTGCCGCACCACCGCGCGGAAAAACTGGTTCACGCCGCCCAACCCAGGGACAGGTTCCATCCGGAGGGTTTGGGACACCTCGTAACGCAGGTCCATCCCGGCCTCGATACGGGTCTGGAGCCAAAGCCGTTGCGCCGCTACGGGCAAGGGAAGAAGCACAACCCACAGCACGGTCCCAACGACCGGCCAGGTCACAGACGGGTGCCTGCCGGGGCGCAGAGGAGAGGCAAACGGGGACGACCGCATGGGGTAGCTCGCCGACGAGGGGTGCGCCGATCCTTCCCGCGCCTCTCCCCCACCCCTCTTGACGTCCGCCAAGGGGGGAGAGGGCGGGTCCGCGAGAAGGTTAAGGTTCGCCTTGAGAAAGGGAAAGATCCGAGGAGCCGGCCTGGGGTAGGGAGCGCGGGATCCGCCTGGGGCTGAAGCAGGGGTCACGCCCCCTTTCGAGGTCCTTCCGGCGGGCCCGTACCCTGGTTGCCGAACCTCGGCGAGGCCGATAAATCCTTTGGGAAGCCCGTCGGGCCACCCGTGGGTGGTCCGCCCGCCTTCCCTCCCGGACGGGGAGACCTGCCATGTTGCGCCGCGTTTTCTTCCTGGTGATTCTGGCCCTGGCCCCAGGATGGGTGGGGGGATGCGCCCCCCGCCATGAGGGCCCCCCCGCAGATCTGGTGATCCTCAACGCCAAGGTTTTCACCGTGGATCCGGAGCGTCCTTGGGCTGAAGCCGTGGCCGCAAGGGGGGAGTTCATCGTGGCCGTGGGGAAGAACCGGCACATCCGACGTCATATCGGCCCCAACACCGAGATCGTGGATGCCGCCGGCCGCCTCCTCATCCCCGGCTTCAACGACGCCCACGCCCACTACGGGCCGTTGGACCCCGACTACATCGACCTGCGGTACGTCTCGGACAAGAACGTCATCGCCCAGCGGGTGAAGGAGCAGGTGGCCCGGGCCCGCCCCGGCGAACTCATCCGGGGGGGGAGGTGGGACCACGAGCTGTTCCCCGACAAGCAGTGGCCCACCAAGGAGCTCCTGGACTCGGTGGCTCCGGACAACCCCGTAGTCCTGTCCAGGGCCGACGGCCACTCGACGCTGGTGAACAGCTACGTGATCCGGGCCTCGGGGATCACCCGGGAAACCCCCGACCCGCCCGGCGGCGAGATCCAGAGGGATCCCGTCACCGGCGAGCCCACGGGGATCTTCAAAGAAACGGCTCGCCGGCTCCTCCGCTACAACGCCGTGCCCGTCCAGCGCACCCCTGAGGAAGAGGCGGCTCGGCGGAGGGAGGGGTGGGAGGCCATGCTGGAGCTGACCCGCCGGCTGGGGGTCACCAGCATCCAGCACCCGGGGGGGGGAGATCCGGAGGAGTACCAACGCCTGTTGGACGAAGGGGTCCTCACCGTGCGGGTGGACGTGGCGGGGAGCCTGACCGCCGACCCCGAGCGGTTGGATCGTTACGAAGGGCTTCGGCGCCGGTATCCTCCCGAAGGGAACTGGATCCGCTTTGGTTACCTGAAGGGGTTCATGGACGGTACGTTGGGTTCGGGGACGGCCATGTTCCTGGAACCCTATGACGACGACCCCTCCACCCGCGGCCTGCCTCAGATGTCCAAAGAAGAGGTGGAGGCCCGGGTTCTGGCGGCCGACGCTCGAGGGTTCCAGATCGGGATCCACGCCATCGGAGACGAAGCCAATCGGTGGGTTCTCGATGCCTATCAGAAGGCCCGGGAGGTGAACGGCCCCCGGGACAGTCGCCACCGCATCGAGCACGCCCAAGTGCTCGCCCCCGCCGATATTCCCCGCTTTGCCGAGCTGGGGGTGGTGGCCTCCATGCAGCCCACCCACTGCATTACCGACAAGCGCTTTGCCGAGAAACGCATCGGAGCCGAGCGGAGCCGGTGGGCCTACGCCTGGCGGAGCCTCCTGGAGGCCGGCGCCAAGATCGCCTTCGGCACGGACTACGCGGTGGAACCCCTGAACCCGATGGAGGGGCTTTACGCTGCGGTGACCCGGAAGGACCGAGGGGGCGAAGAGGGGCCGGGATGGTTCCCGGAGGAGAAGCTCACCGTGGGCGAAGCCATCGAGCTGTATACCCTGGGATCGGCCTATGCCCAGTTCATGGAGGACCGGAAAGGACGGATCCGGGAGGGGTACCTGGCCGATCTCGTCATGGTGGACCGGGACCTCTTCACGGTCCCCGAGCCGGAAATCCTCCGGGCCCAAGTGGACCTCACCGTGGTGGGAGGGAGAGTGGTGCACCGTAGAGAGGGTTCCTAGGAGCCGAACGGGGCGACAGATCCATGCGGGGGGCGGTACGAGGCGCCGGCGACGTGGGCACTACCCCTGGCGTGCGAAATGAATCACGCCATAGTATGTTGACAAGGTTGCGTGCCTTTTTTCACCCACCCCCAACCGCCGCGACCGGGGTCGCTGCAAGGAGAGATTGCCCATGGCCCTCAAGGAAACCCTCCGCAAGAAGATCGAGGAGTTCCGGCCCCGTACCCAAAGACTCCTCAAAGAGTTCGGCAAAGTCGTCATCGACCAGGTCACCATCGAGCAGGCCATCGGGGGCGCGCGGGACGTGCGCTGCCTGGTGACAGACATCTCCTATCTGGACCCCTTCGAAGGGATCCGCTTTCGGGGCAAGACCATTCCCGAGGTGTTCGAGGCGCTCCCCAAGGCGCCGGGCTCCAAGTACCCCACGGTAGAGGCGTTCTGGTATTTCCTCCTCACCGGCGACGTGCCCACCGAAGCCGCTGTGCAGGACGTCCT
>JAUQOX010000014.1 GCA_030550695.1 Gemmatimonadota bacterium
GAGAAGGCTCAACGCCGCCTGGGCGTCAGCCACCATGGCGGGGTCGTCGATCAGCGGCTCCGCCGGCACCGTGCCGGGCGGATTCAACTTTCGCCACACGGCTCGTGCATGCCGGGTCCGGGCACGCTGCGCCAGGATGGTGGCCCTCAGCGTGTTGTCCCCGCTGGCTTCCGCAATGCTCAACGCCTCCCCCAGGTTCTGGAGAGCCCGGTCGTACATCTGGATCATGTTCTGGGGTCCCAGGGGTGGAGCTGCGTTTTTCCTATCCGAGAGAGGAAAGTCCTCGAAGAGGTCGGCGATCATCGTGTACTGGATGGCCGAGTAGAGCCTCGCCCAGGCCAGGAGCTTACGATCCGACAACGTCCCCGCCTGCTGGAACCCAGTGAGGAGGCGCACCGCCTCGTCGGCCATCCAGCGGCCCTCCGCAATGAACGGCCAGGCCTCATCCGAAAACTCGTTGTTCGGGTCCCTCAGGTCACCGGTCTGGAGCTGGAGCCAGGCGTCGCGGGAGCCCACAAAGCGCAGTTCATCCGACGCAATGCCGCTCAGGAGCATGAAGTAGCCGAATGAGCGGGCCACGGTGGCGAGGGCGCCATTCACAAGAGCCGCTGCCGCAGCCGGCTTTTCCAGATCCTCCTGTACAAGCTGGTTGGGGTTTTCTACCTCCAAAAGGCGTTCACATCCCCAGACGGGAAGGAAGCCCAACCCCATCAACCCGATCCAGGTCCATCTGCGCACTGTCCCCATCTCGTCTCCATCCGTCCGATGTACCGTAGCTCCCATGGTCGATTCCTGATCTGGAAGATCTAGAACCCGGCCCGAACCGTCAGGGTGATCCGTTTGGGAAGAGGGAGACCGAAGGCGCTCACCCCATCGTTGAAATTGGCGTCGAGCCCTCCACCGTCGGAACGCCCTACGGCGTTGATCTCGGGATCCATTCCGGGATATTTCGTAAACAGGAGGAGGTTTCTGGCGCCCAAGGAAATGCTCAGGGTTCGGGCGCCCAGGCGCAGCGCCCAAGCATCAGGGGCGGTATAGGTGAAACTCAGCTCTCGCAAGCGCAGCCAATCCGCCTTGTGGATCTCGTTCAACCCATCGTAGGGCGACAAGGCCCTGAGCTCCCTCACCCACACCAGAGCTGCGGCCAAGCGTTCTTCGGCGGTCGAAGCGGGGTTCAGGAGGGTTGCCTCGGCCTGCGCGGCCTTGCGGAGGTTACGGCCGATGATGGGATTGGAACGGCGGAAAGCGGAATCCAGGTCATGAATATAGAAGTTCCCGAACCGATATTCCCACACGGAGTTGATGCGGAGCTTGCCCAGCACGAGCGCCCCGGCTCCAAAGGACCCTTGCCAATCCGGGACCGGCTTGCCCAGATACTGCAGCAGCATATCGGGCTTCCCGCAAGAGACCACCAGGGGATTGATGACACTCGGGTTCCTGGGCACCGAGAAATAGGTCAAGAGTTCCTGTCGGCTTGCGGGCGGGCGGCACCCTCCCATGTCGATGGGAAACTCCACCGAGTTGTCCAGCTTGGGCCCAAAGAAAGCCCCCGGGTGATAACCCTCCATGGTAAACTGCCGGTACCTCGGGTACGACCCCCCCACTTTGAGAGGGGGGGCTCCCCCCAGGTCGGTGATCTTTTCCCGCAGGAACGACGCATTGGCGAAGAGGTCCAGCGAAAGGGCGGACGTCTGGATCACAAAGAATTGGCTTCCGAACTCGAGGCCCCAGGCCATCATCTGCCCGATGTTGTCCAGCTGCTGGGCTCGGAACCCTCCCGAAGGCGCAAACTGTCGGGCCACCAGCAGGTCATCCACCCTCCGCCTCCAATAGGTGGCGTTGACCGAGGCGCGGTCCCGGAAGAGTCCGACCTCCGCACCGGCCTCCCACTCCATGGCGGTTTCCGGTTTCAGATCGGGATTCCCCAGGTTGGCTGGCTGAACGCCCGGACCTGTGGCCGCCGCGAGGGGCGAGAAGGTGGTGAACTTGTCGAAGGCTCCCGGCTGCAGACCCGACTTCCCTAGGGCAAGGCGAAAGCGAAGGGTGGAGATCTTGGTCCCTTTCCAACCGGGCATGTCGGAGGGGATCCATGACGCGGAGATCTTCGGATAGACGGCTCCTCCCGCAGTCTGTCCGAAGGCGGAATGCTTGTCGTATCTCGCCCCCAGGGTCAGGAAAAGGTAGTCGCGGAACCCGATCTGGTTCTGCGCCAGAAGTCCCACGTTGACCTCTTCCAGAAAGCTCTCGAAAACGCTCTGCAAAGCGCCGGCACCGGCAACCTCCAGGCCGGGCCCCGGGAACTCGTTCCCCGTGCCCCCCGCCGCCTCCGTGCGGGTGAGGAACCCCTGGCCTCCCACCACGAGAGAAGAGCTGAAATCCCTCCCCAGGGTCACGGACCACGAGCCTTTCAGATCCAGGGTGACCTCCCGGTGATTCCGGTCACTCACGGTCCTCAGTCCGCGGACGTTGGAAGCCGTGAAGCCATCCACGTTCCATCCGAAGGGGAAGAACCGCACCGCATGCTGGTTCACGAAGTCGACCCCGACGGTAGCATCCACCGACAGATCCGGCCGGGGTGAATAGCCCAGGGTAAGGGCTCCACCATAGCGTTGAACCTCCTGACTGGTCTGCCTGTGGAAGTTTTCCCGGGTCGTCGCAAAAGAAGGCTGCCCGTACCGGTTGGTGGGCCTGGCAAGCTCCGGCCTGGAAAAGAGGAGGGAAGAGAACACACCGTAGATATTGTTGTTGTTGTCTACCGTGCTCTGGAAAGCCTCCGTGTAGTTGGAGGTGATCCTGATGCGGAGATCCGGTCTGGGGAAGGTCTCCAGGTTGGCGTTGAACTGACGCCGCTCCACCACGTCGTTGGCGACCTGGAAGCCCGGGGCGCGCAGGGCCGACCCGTCCATCGGTCCATCTTCCTTGAAAAACCGCCCGGACACGAAATAGGTGGCCGCCTGGGTCCCCCCCGTCGCCGACAGGGAGTAGGTTTGGCTCCTACCGGTGCCGAAGATGTCTCCCCAGGGGTTCACCTCGAAAACCTCGTAGGGTTTCACATCCAGCCCCCACCGCTCCTTGACGCCCTTGGTGCCGATATCGGTACCGTGGGGTCGGGGGCTGGGGTCGGCGGCAAGTACGAAACCGGCCAAGGGACGGATACGATCCGTAGGATACCGGCTGAAGCCCTGCTCGATGACGAGATCATACCGAGGCACCCCACTTTTTCCCGCCTTCGTGAAGATCTGAATGACACCGTTGGAGGCCTGGGTACCGTAAAGAGTGGCTGCAGCAGGTCCCTTGAGGATTTCGATCCTCTCGATGGCATCAGGGTTGATGTCGTCCAGTCGAGACGGTCTCCCCCCTCCCCCTGCCCCGATTCCAGGCCCGAAATCACCGGAGTTGTCCACCCGCACGCCGTCGACGTACACCACCGGCTCATTGGACTGGGAAAGGGAGGCCGAGCCCCGGATCCGGATACGAGCCCCTTCTCCCGTCAATCCTCCGGAAGGCAAACCCACCACGCCGGGCTCTCGGGCGGTAAGGATTTCCGAGAGGTTCGCCACCGGCTGGGTGGCGAAGCTGGAGGCATCGAGGGTGGCGATGGTGTTTCCCAACTTCCGGCGCTCCGTGGCAACCCCGGCACCCGTGACGACCAATTCGGTGAGCTGGATCGCGGTTTGGCGGAGCTCGAAATGGACGGTTGCCGTTCCCCCTGCTGGTACCCTCACCACTTGGCGCTCGGAAGCGTAACCGAGGAAGGTCACCACTACCGCCACTTCACCGGCTGGTACGTCCGGAATGGTGAAACTCCCCCTTTGGTTGGAAAGCCCCCCCCGGTTCGTACCCTCCACGGAAACCTGAGCGTTCGCGATGGGGCGGTTCGTGCCGAATTCTCGGACCTCGCCAACGATGGCTCCGGTGGTCTGGCCCCATAGACGGCTTTCCGGCCTCCCAAGGAGCACCAGGGAAGCCGCAAGAAACACCTTTCCAGCAACGGTCAGGTCTAGGGAACGCATAGCGCCATGCCCTCCGGAAAAGGCCTACCGGTCCTCGGGGCTTTCGACGAGCCGCCGAAACCCTGCGGTTGATGATGTCAGGGAATGCCGATGATGATTTTCTTTAAAGGGCCGAAAGCATTTTGTCAAGAAAAAATTTCGACCCTCCTCAGCCCTCCGGCGGGGGGATCACCACTCGGGTCCCCACTCCCATGCGTCGGGGATCCAGGGAAGGATTGGCGGCGTGAAGGTCCTCCAGGGGCACCCCATAACGCCGGGCCAGATGACTGAGGGTCTCGCCGGGCGCCACCACGTGTTCCCGGTACCCTGCCCCTGCCGGCCTAGCTTCGGCGTCCTGCGCCAAAGCCGTCCGCAAGGCCTCGCCGGCACCGGCCGGTAGCCACAGCCGAGCGGGTCTGCCGCCGGGGGTCCCGCCCTGCAACAGATGGGGATTCCAGGTGCGGAGAACACCCAAGTCCACCCCGGTCAGAGCGGCCACCTTGTGGAGGCTCAGGGCCTGGAGGACTTCCACCTCCTCCAGCAGCTCGAGGGGGCGGGGCCGAAGGGGGGGGAAACCATGGGCCTCGGGGTCCCGGCCCACCAGAGCCAAAGCCATAAACCGCGGCAGGAAGCGTCGGGTAGCGGACGGCAACCTTGTGAGGACCTGTTCCACATCGGGTTCCCCTCCGCCGGGGGGGGATGGCAGCGACCGGAGCGCCTTACGGACGGCCCCCGGCCCGGCATTGTAGGCCATGAGGGCCAGGGGCCACGAGCCCAGCTCTTCCCGAAGCTCGCCCAAATAGCGCAGGGCGGCGCGGGTGGAGGCCACGGGATCCCTCCGCTCGTCCACATGGCGGTCGACGCGGAGACCCAGGCTGCGGGCCGTTCCCGGCAGGATCTGCCACATGCCCATGGGTCCGGAGGGCCTCCCCGCCGTCGGGTTGTAGCCGCTCTCCAACAGGGGAAGGAAGACCAAACTCCGGGGGAGCCCGAGGATCCTCACCTCCTGTTCCACCCAGGGCCGGTACACCTCCATCTGCGCCAAGACCCGCCGGAGGTGGCCCGCCTCGGGGCCCCGCAGGGAGGCCAAGGACGATTCCACCAGCGCCTGCATCCCGGCCGCCCGGGCCCAGGGGGCATCCAGGATGGGGTCGGGGGGTGTGAACCCCTCTTCGGTGGCGAACTGCAGGGCGCGGCGGTAGGGCGGGAGGGGGAGGAGAGCCGGCGACCGGAGGGCCTCCCAGGGGGGCGGAGGGTGGCGGGGGGTGGGAACCGCCGGGGGGGGCGAGCCCGCATAGAACCGACACCCCCAGAGCCAGAGGACCACAAGGCCCAGGAAAGCCGTTCCCCCCCCGTGGTGTCTGGTTCGCCAGGATCCCATGATCTCCCCGGAAGAAAACCCAACCTACGACTGCCGTCTTAGACGCCCCGGCCCCCCCGGAGGTTGCCCCGCACCCCTCCCCCAAGAACCCCCGACCTCACAGGTGATAGTTGGGCGCTTCCCGGGTAATCGTGACGTCGTGGGGGTGAGACTCCCGGAGGCCGCCCAGGGTGATCCTCACGAAACGGGCCTTCACCCGAAGTTCGTCCAGATTCGCTGCACCGCAATACCCCATCCCGCTCCGAAGTCCTCCCACCAGTTGGAAGACCGTATCGGAGAGGGGGCCCTTGTAGGGTACCCTCGCCTCGATCCCCTCCGGAACCAGCTTCTGCGCCCCCGCCTCGGGATCCTGGAAGTAGCGGTCGGCGGATCCTTCTTCCATGGCCGACAGCGACCCCATCCCCCGCACCACCTTGTATCGCCGACCCTCCAGGAGAAAGCTTTCCCCCGGGGACTCCTCCGTCCCGGCGAAGAGGGACCCGATCATCACCGAGTGGGCCCCCGCGGCCAGGGCCTTCACGATATCCCCGGAATAACGGATCCCTCCGTCGGCAATGACGGGGACCTGTCCCTCCACCCCCCGCACCGCTTCCATGATCGCCGAAAGCTGGGGAACCCCGACCCCCGTCACCACCCGCGTGGTGCAGATGGAACCCGGGCCGACGCCCACCTTCACCGCATCGGCCCCCCGCTCGAGGAGCGCCCGGGCTCCCTCAGCGGTGGCCACGTTTCCGGCCACCAACTGAACGTCCGGGAAGGCCTCTCGGAAACGGGCCACCGCCTGAAGAACTCCCTCGGCATGTCCGTGGGCCGTGTCCACCACCAGCACGTCCACCCCCGCCGCCACCAACGCTGCCGCCCGGTCCAGATCCTTCCGGGGAGACGTCCCCACAGCAGCCCCCACCCTGAGTCGGCCGTGTTCGTCTTTGCAGGCATGGGGAAACTGCCGGCGCTTGAAAATGTCCTTGACGGTGATCAGTCCCCTGAGGCGTCCGCCCTCGTCCACCACCGGCAGCTTCTCGATGCGGTGGCGGTGGAGGATCTGCTCCGCTTCCTCGAGGGTCGTCCCCACAGGCACCGTCACCAGCCCCTCGGAGGTCATGACCTCCCGAATGGGCCGCTCCAGGTTCGTCTCGAACTGAAGGTCCCGGTTGGTGACGATCCCCACCAGCTTCCCCTCCCCTTCGACGATGGGGACACCGCTGATGGAGAAACGGCTCATGAGGGCATGGGCTTCCCGAAGGGTGTTGTCGGGCCCCAGGGTGATGGGGTTCAGGATCATCCCGCTCTCGGAGCGTTTTACCCGATCCACCTCTTCGGCCTGGCGCTCGATGCTCATGTTCTTATGGATGATCCCGATCCCCCCCTCACGGGCCATGGCAATGGCCATCTGGGCTTCGGTCACCGTGTCCATGGCCGCCGAAACCAGGGGCACGGGCAGGCGGATCCGGCGGGTAAGGAGGGAAGAGACGTCGGTGTCCCGGGGGTGCACCGTGGAATGGCCGGGCACCAGGAGCACGTCGTCGAAGGTGAGGGCCTCCCCCAGAACCTTCGATCCGGTTCCCAAGATCTCCGCCATAGGCGTCGTTCCTCTAGGTTGAGTAAGCTGGCCGGGGGTGGGGCAAGCTACCCGGGGGCCGCTGGGGGTGTCAACGGGTCCCGTCCCCCGGTCCTCTCTCGCCCCGGGGTTCCTCCCCTTCTCCTTTTCCTTCGGTGCCCTTTGGGCTGCCGTTGATCTCGTGGAGGATTTCCCGCCCTACCCGAGCTGCCCGGGACACGATCCGGTCTGCGGCTGAAAGGAGCTGGAACACCTCCCGCAGACTCGTGGGGCTCAGGGCACGGTGCCGAAGCTCGTCTTCCAGCTTCTCGGCCAGGCTCTGAAGGCCCGACGGCGGGGGCGGAGCCGCGGTCGAATATTTGGATTCCAAGAACTCGATGAAATCCAAGACCTCGTAGACCTGCTCTTCCGGAAGGCTCTCGAGCTTCCGAAGGAGACGGTTCCTCAAGACGTCATGCATGAGATACATCCTTGCCGTTTCGCCACGGCAGCGTCGGACGGGGGACCCTCCTGGGCCTCCCTCCGAACCCACCTTTGTGGGCTGCGAATGAAGCTTCTTGCCCGCCCGGGGGCACCTTTGAAATCCCTACCGTTTCGCCGGCACGAACCGCTCCAGGCCTGGTGAACTCAGGATCGCGTGAAAGGCCCGGGCAGCCCCTGTGACCAGGGCCACCACTGCCCCATACCCGTCTTCCATGGCCTGCCTCGGCAGGTTGAGTTTGAAACGGATTTCCGTTTCGGAGGCGCCGGGATCCTCCTCCAGGGAGGGGAGCCGAAATCGCAAGCTCAACGGTAGCCGATGACCTCTGGGAGCATGGGGCGCCGCCAAAGAGGCGAGGGAAGCCAGAAGCTTGTCCGTCTGGGGGAGGTCAGCCAATTCCTTCCCGTCCACCACCAAGGCCAGATTTCCCCTGAGCCCCCGGCTGGTCTCGTCCAGGAACCCCTCGATGCTGGCCCAGTCCGGCACATCGTCCCGGTGAAAGAACAGATAGGCGCTTCGGGACGACTCGCCGGCCCACCGTCCCTCGAACTCGTAACTGGTGGTTTTCTGAAGCCCCGACAGGGACCACCCGGCCTTCTCCAGCCCCTCCTTCACGGCCTCCATCAGAGGCTCCAGGGTGAGGAGCGGCCCCGGCCGGTAGGGCACGATCATGGCCGTCCTCCTGCAGCTAGCCCCAAAACCGATCCCGAACCCCTGACGAGGTAGGGGAGAGCCTCGTCCCCCCCGCCGCTGTCCCGGCGAGGCGAGAGCTCCCTCCTCCCCCAAGCGGGGTTTCCTATAGCCAGAATCACTATTGACAGGCCGTCTCCTTCCCTTAGGTTGACAGAGGTAAGTTTCCTCGTTCCGAAACCGCGAAAGCGATACGAAAAACACCCGGCTTTCAAATGTCCACCCCGAACGATCTCGCCGTTGCCCAGCTTCGGGAAGCCTTGGAGGCCCGTGGGCACCGGTTCACCGAGCAACGGGCAGCCGTTTACCGTTTCCTCCTGGGAGCCCACAGTCACCCCACGGCTGACGAAGTGTTCCAGGCGGTTCGGGCGGAGGTGCCGGGCATCTCCCTGGCCACCGTCTACAAGAGCCTGGAAACCCTCGTGGAATGCGGCCTGTCCATCAAGCTCAATTACAGTGACGGCTCCTCCCGTTACGATGCCCGGACCGAACCTCATCACCATGCCCGTTGTGTCGTCTGCGGTAGGGTCATGGACGTGAGCGGGCAATTTACCGAGGCCGAGCTGAAGGCTCTTTCGCAGGAACTAGAGGGTTTCCAGATCACGGGCTACCGGCTGGAGCTCACAGGCTTTTGCCCTTCCTGTCGCCCCCCTTCCTCCGCCCTGGCGTCCTAGCCGGACGTCGGCCCCCCGCCTAGGCCATGGCCCCGCTTGATCCCCTCTCTTTGAGGGGGTAGTCTTTTCCCTTCAGACCCTTGGCGCCCCGTACCCAGGACCTCCTCTTCGACGCTACAACCGCGTGATCCCCCGCAGGGTCTCCCTCCAGATCTGTTTCTGGCTTAGCCTCCTCTGCACGGGAAGCCCGATCCCGGCGTCGGGGGATCGCGAGGGGGGGGACTCCGTCGTCCCGGGAAGAACACCGGGGCCGACGCCAGGGCCCGGGCCCCGGGCGCAACCGATTTTTCGGGAGGCCGATGGCAGTCCTGCCGCTCCGCCTTCCAATCCCTCCCAAGGCCCTGCTCGAAGGGACACCTCCGTCCAGCCGGCGCCCGGCCCTGGCCCCGCCGGTCCCGGTCCTTTTCCCCTGGGGGGAGAGCTGGAGTCCATCCTCGCCGCCACCGGAAATCGGCAGGGAAGGTGGGCCGCCTTGGTTGTCTCTCTGGACCGGGGTGATACCCTCCTGGCCCTCCGGCACCGGGAGCCTATGACGCCGGCGTCCAACGCGAAACTGTTCACCACCGCCGCCGCGTTGGTCCTTCTGGGGCCGGATTTTCGCCTCCCCACCTTCCTGTTGGGGGACGGCCCCCTCATGGGAGAAGTCCTGGAAGGGAACCTGGTCCTGTACGGCACGGGGGACCCCACCCTGGACCTGGCCCCTCCAACCCCGTCCCGCGCCCTGGGCGAGCTGGCTGCGGCCCTGGTGGAGAAGGGGGTCAAACGGATCCGGGGGAACCTGGTGGTAGACGGTTCTTTTTTCGAGGGCCCCGAGTTCCACCCGGACTGGGAGCCCGAGGACGCCCTGGAAGCCTTCGCCCCCCCTGTGGCCTCGGTCATGGTGGGGGAGAGTCTCTATACCCTTCGGGTCGATCCCGGCCAGGGCCGGGGCGTCCCCCCAACCCTCACCACCCTGCCCCCGATCACGGGCGTGCCCTTCGTCATGGAAGCACGGACGGGGCCGCCGGGGACCAGCCCCTGGCTCGCTCTCAGCCGGGACCCGGACGGGGGAGGACTGGTCATCCGGGGGGAAATCCCGGCGGGGAGCAGGCCCCTCTGGAGGCGCCTGCCCGTTTCGGATCCCCTCCTCTTCGCCGGTCTTCAATTGCGGGAACGCCTGGGGGCGCTGGGGGTGGTGGTGGAGGGAGAGGTGCTCCCCCTCCGGAACAGGGAGGACTCACCGTTGGCCCTTCCCTACCCCACGGTGCGGATCCTTGCCGCACGGGAGTCCCCTCCCCTGTTGGACCTCCTCCGGGAGATCAACAAGCGGAGTCACAACCTCTATGCGGAGGCCGTGTTCCGCGTTCTGGGGAGGGTCGTCGGGGGCGACGGCTCCTTCGAAGGGGGAAGCAGGGTGGTGCATCGCTTCCTGGTGGAGCAGGTGGGGATCGCCCCTGAGGAACTCCTCGTCCGGGACGGATCGGGCCTTTCCCCCGAGAACCGGACGACCGCCGGCGCCCTCGTCCAGGTGTTGGGCTACATGGCCGCCTCCCCTCATTGGGAGGCCTTCTGGGAAACCCTCCCGGAGGCGGGGGTGCGCCGCGAGCTGGGGCGTATGAGGAACACCCCTGCCGAAGGGAACCTCAGGGCCAAGACGGGAACCCTCCGCCACGTCTCCGCCCTGTCGGGAATGGTCAAGACCCGCGCCGGCGAAAGAATCCTTTTCGCCATCCTGTCCAACGAGGTCCCCTCCACCCTCAGGGCCAAGAGAGCCGAGGACCTTCTGGGAGTCCGCCTGGCCTCCCTGGGCCGGAGCCCCTGATCAGACCCCTGTGGTCACCCGCCCCAGGGCGGACCGCAGACGCCGCCGCAACTCGATGAGCGACATGGTCTTGAGAGTCCGCTCCGCCGTGGCGAGGCTGTTCCAGCGGACCTCCTCCACCGGAAACTCCTGCGGGGAGCCTTCCCCGGCCGGGAAGAAGACCAGGTAGAACCGACCCTTGTAGTCCTCGCCGGGATTCTCCCTCACCGCCGCCACCCAGCCACGCCCTGTTTCGTCCGCAAACTCCCTCACGTTGCTCCTCCCGTTCGGTTTGCCGAGGAACCGTTCCAACCCCGGGGAACCCTATTCCATCCTCTCACCCCGTGCCAGCCCCGCCCCGGGTAGCCCGCACCTCGGCGGCCTCCGTCAAGCATGCTCCGTGCCCGACTCTTCGTCCGGAATGGGAGAGAGGGCCGGGAGGGCACCGTCTAGGAGGGCCTGCAGTTCCTCCTCCTCCATGGCCAGGAGCTCGCGCGCCCCCTCGTCCCACGAGGCGGCGGAAAGCAGAGCCCGCACCGGGTCGCCGCCCCCGGATCGGGGCACGAAGAAGGCCACCACCGTCCCCCAGGACTCCCGCCCCAACACCACATCCCAATCCCTTCCGTCTCTTCCTCGGAGCTTCCTCATGGTTCTCCTTCCTAGACCGCCGGCCCCGGCCGGGCGGGTTCTTGCCGAGGCGGCTTGCCGCCTCCGTCCGCCGGCTCCGCCCACCCCCGCGGGGGGCACGCCCCGGCCGCTGGGGCAAGGGCCTTTGCCATCTTCTTGGAACTCAGGAACGCTGGCGTGTACCCCGAAGCGCCCGGGGGGTGCCGGGCGGGGTGGCACAAGCGCTAGATTCCTAGCCGATGAGAGGAACCCCCCTTCGGGCCCCTGAGCCCTTGCCCAGGCCCGCAGTTGGGGGCTTCCGCAAACCGGAAATCTCGAACCCTCGCCCTCTCGGAGGCAGCAGCGTCGGCGTGGATCATCCTTCCGGACCCACCTCCTCCCCTGAGGCCTCCCCCTCCCCGAGCGCCCATGGCGCCCCCGACTTGGGGCTCCTCCTCATGGTCCTGATCTGGGGGGTCAACTTCTCGTTCATCAAGGCGGGCCTCAGGGAGATGTCCCCTTTGGTCTTCAACGCCCTCCGCTTCCCGTTGGCGGCGTTGACGGTGTTCTTCCTTCTCCGACGGGGAGGCCGGCTTTTCTGGCCGCAGGCCGAGGACTGGCCGGCGGTGCTGGTCCTGGGCTTTGTGGGGAACGTCCTGTACCAGCTCCTGTTCATCTTCGGCGTGGACCGCACCCTGGTGGGAAATGCCAGTATCCTCTTGGCCACCACCCCCGTCTGGACCCTGGTCCTATCGGTCGTGGCCGGGGATGAACGGCCGGGCCGTTTGGTGTGGGTGGGGGTGGCAGGAACCGTGGTGGGGATGGCGACAGTGGTTTTCGGGGGGAAACAGGCGGTGTCCTTGGGGGGAGCCACCTGGAAAGGGGACCTCCTCGTTTTGGCCGGCGCCCTCACCTGGTCCGTCTACACGGTGGGGTCTCGTCGGCTCATCGCCACTTACGGAGCCGTGGCCGTGACGGCTTGGACCCTCTGGGTCGGCTGTCTCGGCCTGTTTCTCCTTGGGATCGGCCCCCTCTCCCGTACCCCTGTGGCCCAGTTCTCCTGGCTGGCTTGGGGCTCTGTGCTTTATGCCGGTGTTCTGGCCATCGGGCTCGCCTACGTACTCTGGTACCGGGGGGTGGAGCGCCTGGGCAACGCCCGGACCGCAGCCTTCTCCAACCTGACCCCCGTCGTAGCCATGGCCGTGGCCTGGATTTGGCTGGGCGAGACCCCTTCCCCCGCCCAGCTCCTGGGAGTGTTGGTGATCCTCGCCGGCCTGACCCTGGCGCGCCTGGGGCGGGAGAGGGCACTCTTGGCCCACGCCGGCGCCAGCCGGAGCGTCGGATGAGGCGCGGCCCTTCCCGGCGAACCGAGGAGCGGGGGGAAGCGGGAAGGAACCCCGGCCGGGCTACCCACACAGCTGGGCCTCGGGCTCTCCCTCAGCCGGCGTTGCCCGGCGCCAAACGCTTGCGGTGCAAGACCTCGGGAAACTCGTAGTAGAGGACGCCTTCGGGAGAAATCTCCGACCGAACCCGGAACCCGTCGTCCATGGACACCATGACCTTCTCCGCCGCCGGGAGGGAAAGGTCGAGCTCCGAGGCCACCTCGGTGACCGTCAGGGTTCCCCCTTTCCGCATGGCCAGCCGGAGCACCTGACGCTGGAGACGCTGCAGGACGGCCCGCCGGCGCTCCTGGAGGGCCCTGAGCCCCCACCAATAGGCCCCCGTCCCCACCCCCCCCACCCCGCAACCCACCAGGACACCCTCCATAGCGCCTTCCGAAAGCCCCACCAGGGCCAGGAAGGCCCCGAAAACCATGAGCCCCACCCCCGTCACCCGCCGCACCCCACCGCCGGACGGAAGGGGCAGATCCTTCTCCTCTCCGCCCGATGGGGAGTAGCGGGCCTGCTCCACGGGGGGCGCGTCAGGCCGGGCCTCGTACCAGGACAATCCACAGTTCGGGCAGATTCTCCGGCTTCGGCGGAGGACCCAATAGGCCAGCCCCGCCAATCCCCAGGTGAAGAAGCTCATCCCCAAGAGCAAAGCCACATGGGCCGGCCGTCGGAAGTAGGGGATCCCCTCCCCGCGGTACCCGCATCGAGGACAACGCCTCACCGTCCGCGGCAGGGAGGGGGGCCCCGGCGACACCGCCTCGCCACAGCCCGGACACCGGTCGTCACCGGCTTGGAGAGGCTCACCACACACCGAGCAGCGCATGCGGAGCGGGAGGTTGGAGGAAGATGCTTTGGGCGTCCTGTTCCCCTACGGAAGACCCTTGCGGAAGATTCAGGTGCCCCTCACTGCAACCGGACCACCATGAGCTGAAACCCCGCCACCCATTCGGGGGGGCGTCCCTCGGGGCCGGTGAGGGCCAGGGTGACCCCCCCCGATGCCGGCGGGGATATGATGAGGTAGTCGGGGGCCGAAGACCAGAGGGTTCCTACCAGGGCAAAGGAGCTCTCTCCCGCGGGGCGGGCCCGAAGGGGGTAACTCCCGTCGAAGCGGGAAAGGGCCTCCCTCAGGTTGAGCCCGGCCACCCGGAGTTCCGGCCGAACCGGCACGGGAAGGCCGTCCAAGTAGAGGGAGGCCGCCCACTGGGAGATCAGCAGTCCCCAGGTTTGGCCCGTCTCGTGGACGAGGTTCTCGACCCCCGTCCGGGGGGAGCGGGTCAGGCGCCCCAAGATCCCTTCCTGGCCGGGGAGCCCGGAGATCTGTTGCAGAAGAAGCCAGCCGGCCCCCCGCTCGGCCAGGGTGCCCGGGGACAGGGTGGCCAGAACGCTCACCTGGCTGGGGTTCTGGAGGAACCGTCTGGCCCGGCTCCAGTTCCCCAGGCGGTATTCCAGCGCCTTGTCGGGGCGGAAGCGGGCCTGGAAGGCGGCCCCCACCAGCTCCTCCGCCATCTGGGCCAAAGCCTCCGAAAGCCAGAGGGTCTCAGGGGAGCGGGCGCCCCCCGCAAGAATCTTCTGGTTGAAGTGCACCATATGCTGGAACTCGTGGGCCAGGACCCCCGGCAGAAGGCTCATGACCTGGCTCCGGCTCAGCGCCGGACCCTCCTTCCCGGTCGGATCGGGAACCAGTCCATAGAGGATTTCCCCCTGGTTGCTCCCTTTTCGATCTTTCAAGAGATCGAGGCCGTAGAAGAAGCCCGCTACATACCCTTGGCTGCCGTCCCCTTCGGTCAGGCGATTCACCGCAGGGGTGAGAAGCAGCACGATCCGCCCGTTGCCGTCCAGGTCGGACTCGGCCCCGAAGGCTTGGGTCACCACCGGATGGATGGGATCGTCAAACTCTTGGGCCAGGGCATTCAGATCGGCTGACGTGTAGCCCTGGGCCGGGGCCCGCTCGTCCACGTAGATCAGAATTCGCGCTCCCACCCACCGCAAGATCGCGTTCACTTTGTCGAACTCTTCCTTGCGGTTGAGAACCCAGAACGCCCTCCGCTCCCCCGGCGTAGGCTGGAGGCTCATCCCCTCCCCGGACGGGGCCCGGACGGGAGGGGCGGCAGAGGATCGGGACAAGTCCCCTTCCTCCAGCAGCCGCCTCTCCAAAAGCCTGACCCGGCGGTCCCAGGCCCCTTGCGGCGACAGGCCCTCCCCCCGGCCCACCGCTGCGGCCGCAGGAAGCGGACTCCCGGATGCTCCGGCGGCGGAGATGGCGGCGGGGGTCGTCCCATCGGCCGTGAGCCCCACCAGACGGAACGGATAGCTCCCGCCCGGGACGGTGCCGGAGGAGTGGGGGACCACCAGGTAGCTGGTCCCGGGAAGGGAAGGCAAGTGAAGACACCAAGGTTCTTGGCTCCCCCCCAGGAGGAGGTCTTCTCCCCTCTGGAGGGAGTGGGAGCGGGTTCCCCCAGCCACCGTCAAGGAAAGGGGGGGGCTCTTCCGTTCCCCCACCTGCACCCGCACCTCCACGGTGCGGGCCAACAGACATGGGGGCACCTCCACCCTGAGCTCCCCGGTGGAGGCCGAAACCACCCGCCCGGGAACCCCCGAGAAGCTCACCCGGTTTGCCTCGGGGCGGGGGCTGAAGTTCCTCCCCTGGAGGCCCAGGGTGTCCCCGGCCTGGACCACCGGGGACGAGAGACCCTCCAGATCCGGCAAGGGGCTGGCGAAGGCCAGGAAGTCTACGGGCGACGCCCCGCTGTTTCCCAGGCGGGCCCGCACCCGGTAGCGCCCCGGGTTGGGTCCCAGGGTCAGGCGGGTAGAGACCATCCCGGCGGAATCGGTCGGGGCTGATCTGGGCTGGAGCCGGGCTCCTTCCCCCTCCACCACCTCCCAGCGCACCCGGGCCCCGGCCACCGCCCGTCCCGTGGCCCCATGCTGTGCCCGCACCTGGAGAGGCATCGGAAGGGCTTCCCCGGGGGCCGCTCCCTGACCGTCGCCCCTCACCAGGACCAGTTCGGCCTCCGAAAGGTCCGGGGATGCTGGATCGCCGTCCCCACACCCCACCCCCAGGAAAAGGGCCAGGAGAAGGCTACGCCGCCCCACCCCTCACCTCCCCGAGAGCCGGACCACCTCCATAAGGTCCAGGATCGGGTTGCCGGTCAAGACCGCGCTACCGGTTCGGATCCTTCCCGTGACGCGGATCCGCTCCAGGGGGATGAGCCCCTTCACCTCGTTCAAACGATCGGGGGGCACCGCCACGTAAACGAAGGCGTTTTCGGGGGGAGGGGTGCGGGTCAGCAGGAAGGGTTCCCCCTCGTAGAAGTCCGTCCGGACCTTTTCCGCCCGTTCCAGGGACACGAACCGGAGATCCCAGCTCACCACGCGACCCCGATAGGCGCCGGGGTCTTGACGGACCTGGGCCACGGTCAAGGCGGCGGGAATGGCCGGGCGGGCCGAATCGGCCGGATCCGCGGCCGGAGCCCAAGCCCACCCTTCCATGCGCACCCGGATCCAGTTCCCTTCCCGGGCCAGTACCTGAAGGCCGGCCCCCGGAACGGCCCTGGCCAGGGTATCCCCGTCCGGCGCCGAGAGAAGCACCGCACCCCCGGGGCCCGGGAACCACCAACCGGCGGGAGCAGGGCCGGGAGGGCCGGAGGCCCCCGAGGCGGCCGGCGATCCCCCCGCCCCCCCCTCGATCCGGATCTCCACCGAGGCTGCCCAGAGCCACGCCACCCGCCTCACCCGGGTCCACCCCGGGGAGGTGTCCAAACGCTCCAGCAGGGTCCCCCGGGACAGGCGCCCCAGGATCCTCCCCTGGGGCTCGGCCCGGAGGTTCTCCCCCCCTTCCGGCGCCACGGCCACCTGAAATCCCCCCCGGTTGGTGGCCTGGAGGGAACGGGTCCAGATCCACCCCACCACCTCCACCTGCACCCAGCGGTCTCTTCGGGAAACCACCGGGAGGGTCACTCCCCCCTCCAGCCTCCCGAGGATCGTGCCGGCCGGCTCCGCCCTGAGGTTCTCCGCCGCCTTCAGGGTAGCCGTCTCCTGAAGGCGCGAAGAAGACGGGACCACGGCCCCCGGGCTCCCCTCCATCCCTGCAGCCGAGGAGAGCAACCCGGAAAGCCCCAGGACGAGGAGGCCCATCCCTCCGGCAAAGACCCCGAACCGCCTCGGCCCCCCCTGGCACCGTGGGCGGGGAAGGGGCCCCTCCGGGGTCTGGCGACGGCGGGCGGAAAGTCTCCTGGCCCCGGCCCACCCCAACGATCGAGACTTGGAAAGGTTGAACATAGGCCCCAGATTTCGCCGTCCCCGGGATGCCGCGGAAGAACCATCCCGCTGGAATCTGCCGGCGGTCCCCGGGGAGCGTCAATTCCAGGAGGGTGCCGGCCGGGACCGAGGGTCCCCCACCGGGACGGCCGCGAGGCGGCGAGGGCCGTGGAGAGACAACCCTCGGGGGGGCGCCGCTCCCCAGCCCTCGGCAGGCGGTGGAGGTACCAACAGGGGAGGACAGCCACGAAAATGATTCGGATCTGTGCGTTGGGTGCCCTGGTTTTCGTTGTCCTGGCCCTTTCCGGGCCGGGGGAGGCCCAGACGATTCCTTCCCCCTACCGCTTCGTGGAAACCCGTCACGAGGTGGGTCTCTACGCCGCCTATGTGAGTCCGGCCACGGGGGCCTTCGACTACGGACCTGGGCCGGGGGCAGGGGTGGGGGCTCACTACGGACTTCGCTTGGGGGGGCCGTTTTCCCTGGAGACGAATCTCCTTTACCTTCCCACCCGGCGGTCCCTCATCGACCCGGGTCGAGATGAGGGGGATCGGAAGGTTGGAGAGGCGGACGCCCGAATCCTGGGCTGGGACGCCCGGCTTCGTTTCAACCTGACCGGCGACCGTACCTGGCGGGCGTTGCAACCCTCGGTGCAGGTGGGAGCAGGGCTGGCGCTGGATCTGGCGGGAAGGGACGCCGTGGAGCGGGAGAAGATCCTTCCCGACGACCGGTTCCGTTTCGGGGTCCCGCTGGTGGGGACCTTTGGCGGGGGCCTGGCCTGGCTCCCCACGGACCCCCTCCTCTTCCGCCTGGACCTGGGGGTCACGCTGTGGGCGCTTCGGGCCCCGAAGGGCTACCGCAACCCCTTGCGGGGGCTCGAGAAGGTGGACCGGAGGGAGTGGGTGGGTGGCCCCAATGTGTCGTTCGGGGCGGCCTACCGATTCTGAAGAACCCCGGCAAGGCCGCCCGAGTCCTGGTTTATTCCCCTGGGGGCGACGCCTGCCCGACCCTTCGCCCTCCGGGGACTCTGTGAGCGACCATGAGACCCTTCGAAAGCCGACCCGCGGACTGGCTCTCCGTTTCGGAGGCCCTGCAGCGGATTCTGGAAGGCGTTTCCCCTCTCCCGGAGGAGGAAGTCCCCCTAGGGGAAGCCGTAGGGAGGGTGCTGGCCGAGGGAGTGCAGGCCCGGGCCACCCTCCCGCCCTGGGACAGCAGCGCGATGGACGGGTACGCGGTGAGGAGCGGGGACCTGGAGGGAGCTTCCCCGAGCCGTCCGAGGTGCCTGGAGGTGGTGGGGGAGGCGTGGCCGGAGGACAAGACGCCGAAAAGGATCGGTCCGGGTCAGGCTTGCCGCATCATGACGGGAGCCCCTCTGCCCCTGGGAGCCGACGCCGTGGTTCGGATGGAGGAAACCGACCGGGAGACCACATCGGGCCGGGTGCGGTTCCAGCAGGAGGTCGGCCCCGGCCGGGACGTCCGGCGGAAGGGGGAGGACATGACGGAGGGCGAAGGGGTTCTGGGCGCCGGGGCGCCCCTGGGACCCGGCGCCCTGGCGGTGCTGGCCGCCGCGGGAGCCCACCGGGTCCGGGTGCACCAGAAGCCGCGGGTGGCCATTCTCGCCACCGGCGACGAACTCGTGGAAGCCGGGTCCTACCCCCTGGTCTCGGGCGGGCCGGCCCTTCCCGAGACGAACAACCTCACCCTGGCGGCGGCCGTCGTCCTGGCAGGCGGCTCCCCGCTGCCCCTCGGGATCGCCCGGGACCGGCGGGAGGAGATCTTGCAGAAGACGGAACGAGCTTGGGGAGGGGAGGCCGATGTCCTCCTCGTCACGGGAGGCGCGTCGGTGGGGGAGAAGGACCTGGTGAAGCGGGTTTTGGAGGCCGAAATGGGGCTGGAGGTGGCCTTCTGGAGGGTCAGGATGCGCCCCGGGAGCCCCTTCGGATTCGGCCTCCTGCCCCGGCCGGGGCGCCCACCCCTGGCCCTCTTCAGCCTTCCGGGGACCCCGGCCTCGGTTTTCGTCACCTTCCAGGTGCTCTGTCGTCCCTACCTCCTTCGCCTCGCCGGCCACCTGCGGGTGCACCGACCGGTGATCGGGGCCCGTGCGGGGGTCACGTTCCATTCGCCGCCTGACTGGACCTCCTTCTTCCGGGTGGTGCTCCGGGGAAGCCTCCTGAGGCCCGAGGCCCTTCCCACCGCCCCGGAAAAGGGTGGCCCCCTGAGGACTCTGGCCGCGGCCCAAGGCCTGGCTGTGGTTCGGGAGGGGCGCGAACGAGTGGAGAAGGGGGAAGAGATCCCCGTCATGCTCCTGGACGATTTCACCCTGGGCTCTGCCCACCCGGATTACCTGGACGATTGATGGACCTCCTCAGGCCCACCCTCCTCCCCCTGTCACGTCGAAGGCAGGACGACCCCCCGTGAAGCCCTTGCCCCGAGCCTGGAGGATCCTGGTCCTGGTGGCAGGTTGCGTCGGAAGCCTCGGAGCCTGCTTGGCCCCCCGTTGGCCCGCCGAAGGCCCCCTCACCTCACCCTTTGGCCTTCGCTTTCGAGGGTGGAGGTTGGAACTGCACCGAGGGGTGGACGTGGCCCTCCCCGAGGGGGCACCGGTGAAGGCCATGGCTCGAGGAAGGGTCCGCTACGCCGGGACCATGGCGGGGTACGGGACCGTGGTATGGCTGGAACACCCGGGGCAGATCCTTTCGGTGTATGCCCACCTCTCCCGGGCCGAGGTGAGACCGGGGGAATCGGTGGCCCGAGGCCAGGTGATCGGGCGGGCAGGAAGGACCGGGAGGGCGGAGGCTCCCCACCTGCACTTCGAAATCTGGCGGAGGGGGCGGGAGGTGGACCCGGTCCTCTTCCTGGGAGGATTTCCCGAAGTCCGCCGACGACCGTGACCCCAGGCCCCGGTCCCGCCTCAATCGGAGGCCTTGAGTTTCCGGATCTCCTCCGCCAGACGGGGAACCACCTCCAGGACGTCTCCCACGATCCCGTAATTCGCCACCTGGAAAATGGGGGCCTCCGGGTCTTTGTTCACCGCTACGATGACCTGGGAGGTCCGCATCCCCGCCAAGTGCTGGATGGCGCCGGAGATGCCGAGGGCAAAATACAGCTTGGGGGCCACCGTCTTCCCGGTCTGGCCAACCTGCTCGTGGTGCGGGCGCCAGCCGGCATCCACCACCGCCCGGGACGCCCCCAGGGCGGCTTCCTCCCCCAGGGCCTGCCTCAGGTCTTCCAGGAGATGCCAGTTCTCGGGGCCTTTCATGCCCCGCCCCCCAGAAACCACGATGGACGCTTCAGCCACATCCTTGCTCGTCCCGGGGGAGGCTTCGAACCCCTTGCGGCGGATCGCCCACCCGGCGGGGTCCAAACCTGGAACCTCGAGGGCCTGCACCTCGCCCGACGCCCCGAACTCCTTGGGTGGGAACACGTTAGGCCGGAGGGAAAGGAGGGCCGGCGAAGCCAGGAAGCCCACCGTGGCGACGAGCTTCCCGGAGAAAACAGGGCGACGGACCACCAGCCCGCCGTTTTCCACCTCGATTCCCGTCACGTCCGAGGCCAGGGGCACGTCCAGGAGGGCCGCGACCCTGGGGGCGAGATCCTTTCCCTGGGACGTGGCAGGGAACAGGACCGCTTGGTAACTCCCTTGCCCCACGGCATGCACCACCACCCGGGCGTATCCCTCCGGATGGTAGTGGGCCAGGGGCTCCGCCAGGGCCAGGAGGATTCTGGAGGCGCCGAACCGACCCAGCTCCTCGAGCCCCTCCACCCCTCCCTCGCCCGCCATCACCAGGGCGTGGGCCTCCCCGCCCAGCCCGCGGGCCGTTTCCGCTGCGGCGCTCAAAACCTCCAGGGACCCCCCCCGGATCCTCCCCCCTCTTGGTTCCAGAACGGCGAGCACATCGCCCATGACCGTCGCTCCGTTGCAAAGCTCTTGCACTTGGCCCACGCCTTCCCGGCGTGAGCGGCCCGGAATCAAAGGACCTTGGCTTCTTCCCTGAGGAGGCGCACCAGCTCCGGTACGGCTTCGGCGCCCGTCCCGACGATGCGCCCGGCAGGGCGCTCCGGCGGGTAGCTCAAGGCTTTCACCGTCAAGCGAGGGGGCGGTGCCTCGGCGGTCTTTTCCTCCAGGGGTTTCTTCTTGGCGGCCATGATCCCCTTCAGGGAAGCATAGCGGGGCTCGTACTTCCCTTTGGTCAGGGTCAGCACGGCCGGGAGGGGCATTTCCAGGATCTCCGCACCCCCTTCCACCTCCCTCCGACACACCAAAGTGCCTTCAAGGACCTCGAAGGAGGAAACCGCCGTAGCGCACGGCAGGCCCAACAAGGTCGCGGTCATGGGGCCCACCTGCTGTTGGTCCATGTCCGCGCCCTTCATCCCGAACAGGATCAGTGAGAAAGGCTGGTTGCGGAGCTCTGCCGTCAAGGCTTTGGCGGTGGCCAGGCCGTCCATCCCCCCTTCACCCCGGAGCAGCACAGCCCGATCGGCTCCCATGGCCAGCCCCTGCCGCAGGGTCTCCTGAGTCTCGGGCCCTCCCAGGGAGAACAA
>JAUQOX010000189.1 GCA_030550695.1 Gemmatimonadota bacterium
GTTCGGTAAGGGTGTCTGTCGGGGCATGACCGTCTCTGGCCTCTCGGCCGCATCCTCCTCGCGAGATCCGTTGTGCAGGGGTTAGCTGCCTGCCTATCCGTTTTCCTTGTCACCTTCCGAAAAAAAGCCAGGAGCGCCGAGTCAGGGGAGCCGCGTCGGGCTTTCCCGCCATGGCTCAACCGGCACAGGTCCAGGCGGGACGGCGCGATCGGACCGCCTCGGGGAAGATCTTCTCCCCCGGCCACTTTCGGCCCCTCCTGCTTCGGCGCCCCTGGAGATTTCTCAGGAGCCCTGCCTCTGGCCTATACGGCCAAAGACCCGTGCGGGTGAACCCCGCGTCCTACCACCGGTAGTGAGCGAACGCCTTGTTTGCCTCCGCCATCCTGTGGGTGTCTTCCTTCTTCTTGATGGTGGCCCCCTCTCCGCGGCTGGCCGCCATCAGCTCGGCCGCCAAGCGCTCGGCCATGGTTTTCTCGCCCCTCTTCCGGGCGAAACCGATGAGCCACCGCATGGCAAGGGCCGTACGACGTTCGGGTCGGACCTCGACAGGCACCTGGTAGGTCGCCCCCCCGACCCGTCGGCTCTTCACTTCGAGGGCTGGCTTGGCGTTGTTCATCGCCGCCCGGAACACGTTCAACCCCGGCTGTCCGGACTTCTCCTCAATGATGTCCATGGCCTGGTAGAAGATCCGCTCCGCCAAGGACTTCTTCCCGTTCCGCATCAAGCAATTGATGAACTTGGAAACGGTGGTGGAGTCGTAGCGAGGATCAGGTACCGTCTCCCTCCGGACAGCGCGCGAACGACGACTCATGTTCCCTTGCCAGCTCTCCCTGCTCCGCTACTTGGGCCGTTTGGCCCCGTATTTGGAACGTCCCTGCCGCCGGGCGGTGACGCCGGAGGCGTCCAGGGTTCCCCGGATGATATGATAGCGAACCCCGGGGAGGTCCTTGACCCTCCCCCCCCGGATGAGGACGATGGAGTGCTCCTGCAGGTTGTGCCCTTCCCCGGGGATGTATGCCGTCACCTCGTACCCGTTGGAGAGCCTGACACGAGCCACCTTGCGGAGGGCCGAGTTGGGCTTCTTCGGGGTGGTGGTGTAGACCCTCGTACAGACCCCCCGTTTCTGGGGGTTCTTCTGAAGGGCCGGGGCCTTGTTCTTCTTTTGAACGGCCTGGCGCCCCTTCCGGACGAGTTGATTGATGGTCGGCATACCTTCCCGGGTCCTCGACGTCAAAAAACGCCCCATCGGGCGCTGAAACAACGGGTCGGCCACTTACGGGCTAATCCCAGAGAACAGGTAACTTAGGGCTAGACCGATAGGGTGTCAACGGCGTCTTCCCCCTTCCGGGCTCCGGACTCTCCACGGAGCTTGCCGCCGAACCTTCCGTCACGCCGTGGTGGCTCTTACCTCCCGGAGCCGAGGGGAGAGCCCGGCCGCCGGGCCCCACGGCCCACCCCTTTTCCATCCCCCTCACCGACCCTTGAGCTTGCGCCGAGCTCTTCGCCAGCTTTGTTCCATGGCTCAAGTTGCCGGGATCCCCTTCTATCCGTCGGACAGCCGGTGCATGCGCCGGCTGGACGAACTCCCCTGGAAGGAGGGCTTGGCGTTTACGGTCTGGGGGGTCCGCCTCGGTCTGCGGACCATGGATCCCACCGTCCTGCCGGCCGTTCTTCCCCTCTTACCCCCCGGCTGGCACCCCGCCGGGACCCTCCGGGTCCAGTGGCTCTATTCCTGGGCCTCTCGCAAGGCCCGCCGCCGGGGGAACCCTGCCATCCACACCCTCTACAGCGGACCCTACCACATGAACCAGGGGTCCAACGTGGAACGGCTCAGCCTGACCCTGGCTGCGGACGTCCAAGCGCAGTTGGCCCTCCGGTCGCCCTGGAGGGTCTTCGTGCACGCCGGAGTGGTGGGGTGGAGGGGGAAAGCCATCGTCCTGCCGGGGCGCAGCGGCGTGGGGAAATCCACCCTTACCGCCGCCCTGGTGCGTCTGGGCGCCTCCTTCTTTTCCGACGAGTTTGCCGTCCTGGACCATAAGGGCCGGGTCTACCCCTATCCTCTTCCCCTTCGCTTCCCCCGAAAGGATGGGCCGGGCTCGCTACGGGTCCCCTTGGAGGAGTTGGGAGGCCGGAGCGCCCAGGGTCCCTTGCCGGTCGGGATGGTGGCGGTCCTCCGCTTTCTCCCCTCCACGGGTCTCCGGGTGCATGCCCTTTCCCCCGGTCGGGCCGCGCTGGAGCTGGTGGCCCAGGCTGTCCAGGCGCGGATCCGCCCCTTCGCGGTTCTGCGGGCTGCGGCCAGCACCAGCGCCGAGGCCGTTCTCCTGAAGGGGCACCGGGGAGAGGCGGAGGAAGCGGCCAGGTTCCTTCTCGAGAAGCTGGACTCTTGAGCCTCGCTCCCTTCCGCCGGCGAGCGGGGGAACGGCCGGAGGTTCGGAGAGGGGTCTTTCCCGGCGGAGATCTTCGGCCCGGGGGAGGCCAGCCCGTCCCACCTCGCTCCCGGAGAAGCCCTTCCTGGATCGCCTGGTCCGCCAGCCGGCCCTCCGGAGCACCGCCGAACACCCGTGCTTTTCCGTGGTGGATCCCTTAGATTGCTGATACGAGTTCACCTTAGGGGAAAGCATGATGAAGCCCGAAGCCCGGAAGAACCTGCTGTTTCAGGAGGCGGGCGGGGAGACCTTGGTGTACGACCTGGAACGGCACCGGGCCCACTGCCTCGACCGACTCGCGGCTCTCCTCCTGAAGGCCTGCGACGGAAGTCGCGACCCCGGCGAGTTGGCTGCCCTCGTGTCGCGAGAGCTGGAGCAGGACATTCCCCTGGAGGTGGTCGAGGTGGGACTGGAGCGGCTGGCCCGGGCCCGGCTGGTGTCGTGGGACCCGGAGAAGCAGCCCCCGGAGGGGCTCGAGCGACGCAAGGCCCTCAGCCGGCTGGCCTTGGCGGGTCTGGCCCTGCCGTCGGTCTTGACCCTGGCCAGCCCCCTCTCCGCCCAAATCGGCACCCGGATCACGCCCGGCCAATGCAAGAAGGCGGGGGGGAACCTGGGGCGCTGTTGTACGAACAACAAGCTCTGCATTTTGGTCGGCAGTAACGGGGCCTGTTCCGGACCGCCTTGTTGAACTCCGGCGGTCACCTCTCCCCCTCTTTCCCCTTCCGGCTCCGACCCCTTGCAAGAGCCCTCCCCGAGCCGGGGGAAGGGTCTTTTCCCCAGGGGACGCCTTCTCCCTCCACCAGCCGACCCCTCCTGCCCCCCCTGGCCAACCTCGCGTCCCGGCCGCCTTCTCCCTGGCCTCCGATCTCCGTCGCGGTTAGCATTGAGAAGGGAGACCATGCGTTCAGGAGTCGGGAAAAGCATGCCGGGGGAAGCCCGCCACGTGAAGCCATCCGCCCGGAAGGATCTGGTCACGTTGCCCTTGGAGGGGGAGACCCTCGTCTACGACCCTCGGCATCACCGCGTCCACTCCCTGAATCGTCTGGCCGCTTTCCTTTTGGAGGCTGCCGACGGCCGCCAGACCCTGCAGGATCTGGCACGGAGGGCCAGCCGGCGCTTCGGGCAGGAAATCTCCCTCGAACTGGTGGAGTTCGGCCTCTTCGAACTCCACCGGGCTCGCCTGCTGGAAGGAGGGCCACCTGGTGTCCGGCGCACCCTGGACCGCCGCCGTCTCGTGGGGCGCCTTTCGGCGGTGGGCCTCCTCTGGCCGGTCGTCACCACCCTGCTCAGCCCGATCCCTCTGCAGGCGGCCACCCTGGTCACCCCGGCCCAATGTGCCAGCAACCCGGGGGCTGTGGGGCTCTGCTGCACCACCCGGCGGCGGTGTCGTCAGGTGGGATCCGTTCGCAGGTGCAACGGCACCCCATGCTAGCGCCCCCCACCCCACGGGGCGGGCAGGCTGCCGAACGGCGCGGGGAAGCGTTGGCCCGCTTGTTGGCCGGATCCTGGAGAACCCCACCCCCTCCCGTGGACATGGCGCCCGAGCTGCTGCAGTCCCTCGGGAAAGTGGCGGCTCGGCGGGGTACGGGCGGTCTGGTCTGGCGGAGGCTGGAAGGCTCGCCCCTGGCCGGGCATCCCCTTGCCCGGTCGTTGCGGGACACTTTCCGATGGCAGGCTTTGGCCGTACGGATCCTGGAGCACCAGCTCCTGGAGGTGGTGGCCTTCTTCCGTGGCCACGGAATCGAGCCCGTGGTGATCAAAGGGTGGAGCTTGGGACGGCTCTATCCCCACCCGGCCTTCCGACCGTATGGGGACCTGGATCTTTGGTTCTCCCCCGACCAAGCGGCCCCAGCTTTGGAGCTGTGGGCCACCGCCCCCCACCCCCAGGCGCCGGTGGAGATCCACTCCGCCCTTCGACATTTGAGGGACCGCGACCCTGGAGAAGTCTTCTCGCGGACTCGTTTGGTGCCGTTGGACGGTGAACCCCTCCGTGTCCTTGCCCCTGAAGACCACCTCCGCCTGTCGGCCCTGCATGCCTTGGAGCATGGCCTGGCAAGTCCCCTTTGGATCGTGGACCTGGCCGTGCTGGTGGAGACGGAAGGCGTGTCTGATCCCCGTTTCCATTGGGACCTGGTTCTGGAGGGTAACCGGTGGATGTCCGAAGGAGTCAAGGTGGCCCTGCTGTTGGCCAGGGATCTCCTGGGAGCTCCCCTGGCGGAGGCGGGGGCTCCCCTTCCTCGGTCTGGAGCGGACGGGTCTCCTCCGCGTTGGGCAAGAAAGGCTGCCCTTCGGGCGTTGGGCGCAGAGCAGCACTACATGGACCCCCACGTTCCGGATCCGGAATCCGCCCTTTCGAGTCCCAGAGCCCTTCTGACGGTTGCGCGGCTCCGGTGGGCCAATCCTCTGGAAGCCACCTACCGCCTCAAAGCCCCGTGGAACGTCCTTCCCCGGCCCCTTGTCCAGGTGGCCGATTACCTTTGGCGAGCCTTGGGTCTTCTCATGAGAAGGCTTCCCCCTCGAAGGATGCCATCAGCCTGCCCCTCCCGCGGTTAGCAGGCGGAAATAGTCCTGGATGGAGAAGCCTGCCGGATCCACCGGAAAGAGTTGCCCTTTGACAAACACGCCGGTGGTGGGGAAGTAGGGAGGCGGCTGGGACGCGGCACATTTGTCGTAGGAGTATCGCTTGGCATACCCTTCTCCGCTGGTCAGCCCCACCGCTCCGCGAGTGCGCTGGATAATGCCTCCTGTAAGGTAGAGACACCCCCGACCCACCGAAGTCCCCTCGCAAGGCTGGGCAGATGTGGCGCCGGAGTTGAAGTCCTCCGCCGTGAAGACGTCCAGCGCCAGGACGACCCCATGGACGAACTCGGCCGGCGAATCGTCGCGCGTGAGGTACGAGGCGCTGCTGCTCGTCCGCCAGGGAGAGTTCAAGGTGTTGTTGGACATCACCACTTTGGCACCGGAAAAATAGCCTGCAATATCCGCACAGGTGCCGGCGCCGGGATCGGTTACATAGGTAATGTCGTCGGCAATGATGATGTTCGAGGTGGCCGCCACGGTGACGTGTCCTCGGATCTGGCCGCTCACCGCCACCTTACCCTCCACGAAGATGACCCCCTTGAAGTTGGGATTGAGAGACCGCGCTAAGGGAAACAGATAGGCCGCGTCAGCTCG
>JAUQOX010000190.1 GCA_030550695.1 Gemmatimonadota bacterium
ATGACGGTGTAGCCCATGAAGTTGCGGTGCAGGCGTCCTTCCCGGGCCGCCACCGCCAGTTCGTCGTCGGGGAGGGCGAAGTGGTCCATTCCGATGGGCTCGTAGCCGGCGCCCAGGAAGCGGTCCATAGCCGCCAGGTAGAGTTGAAGCTTGAGTTCCGGCGAGGGAAGGGAGGCCGGATCCAGCTTCTTCTGATGGCCCCGGATCCAGGGGACGTAGGCAAAGGAATAGACGGCCACCCGATCGGGGCGAAGTTCCAAAATCCGGTCCAGGTTCTCCTGGAAGGTCTCCAGACGCTGCCGAGGGAGCCCATAGATGAGGTCCAGGTTGATCCCCTCCTGGAACCCCACCTGACGGGCATACTCCATGAGGCGGGCCGTCTGTTCGTAGGTCTGGTTCCGGGTGATGGCCTCCTGGACCTCGGGGGTGAGGTCCTGGACCCCCATACTCAGACGGTTGAACCCCAGCTCCACCAGCCGGTCCAGGTGCTCGAAGGACGTAACCCTCGGGTCCACCTCGATGGCCACCTCGGCTCCATCCACGAAGTCGAAGTGGCCCCGAAACGTTCCCATGAGGCGCGCCAGTTGGTCGGGGGAAAAGTAGGTGGGGGTGCCCCCGCCCCACTGCATCTGGACCACCTTCCGGCGATGGGGCAGCAGGGCCGCTACTCGGCCGATCTCCCTTTCCAGGTAGCCCAGGTAGGTCTCCGCCACCGGGCGGTGCGGAGTGATGACCACATGGCAGCCGCAGAACAGACAGCGGTGCTCGCAGAACGGCAGATGGGCGTAGAGGCTCAAGGGCGCGTGGGGACCCAGGCCATCGGCTTCCTCCAGTTTTCGGCGGTAGATGTCCTCCCCCACCCCTTCGTGAAATTCCACCGCCGTGGGGTAGGAGGTATAGCGGGGGCCCGGCCGATCGAACCGCCGGACCAGCTCCAGGTCCACCTGGAAACGGGAACCGGGCATCGCTGACCCTTTCCTCTCCTCCAGAGCGCTCATTTCCATCTCCCCCTGCCAGGGCTCGCCGCTCTCACCGGCGCGTCGGGGGTCCTAAGCCTCCTGCCGCCCATCCCCCCCTTGCGTCCCCCCCCTCGGCCTACCCCCCGTACTTTCCCTGGGTCCACTCATGCACCCGGTCCACGAGGCGGGCCACGGCGTCGGGATCGGTGTGCCGCTCGATCCCGTGGCCCAGGTTGAAGACATGGCCCGGGGTTGCGCCTGCCTCGTCCAGCACCCGTCGGATCTGGCGGTCCAGCTCCTGGGGCGGGGCAAACAAAGCCGCCGGATCCAGGTTACCCTGGACGGCCAGAGCCGGTCCTGCGATCTCCCGGGCCCGGGACAGGGGAAGCCTCCAGTCCACCCCCAGCACGTGGGCTCCCGAGCGGGCCGCATCGGCCAGGAGGGTAGCTCCCTGGTTGGGGAAGTAGATGAGGGGGAGGTTCAGATCCTGCAGCGACCCCAAGGTTTTCTGGACGGCGGGAAGGGCGAAGCCCCGGAACTCCCAGGGACTCAACAGGCCCGCCCAGGAGTCGAAGAGCATGAGGGCCTGGGCCCCGGCCTCCGCCTGGGCCCGGAGGTACGCCGCCATGGCTTCGGCCAACCGGTCCAGGAGGCGGCGGGCGGCTTCCGGATGGGCGAAAAGAAAAGCTTTGGCCTTCACGAAGGTCTTCGAGCCGTGGCCCTCCACCAAGTAGCAGAAGAGCGTCCAGGGAGCCCCGGCAAAGCCGATGAGGGGCACCTGGGGCGGGAGTTCCCTCCGAAGGATCCGGATGGTCTCCAGCACGAAGGGCACGCTCTCCCTGGGATCGGCAAGGCGCAGGCGATCGATGTCGGCCGGGGTACGGATGGGGTCGGCCACCACCGGCCCCGGCTGGAAGTCGAAGCGGACGCCCATCCCCTCCACCGGGGTCATGATGTCGCTGAACAGGATCGCCGCATCCAAAGGATATCGGCGGATGGGCTGGAGGGTCACTTCCGCCGCCAGCTCGGGGGTCTTGGTGAGGGTCAGAAAATCCACCTTCTCCCGGACCGCCCGATACTCGGGGAGGTACCGTCCCGCCTGCCGCATGATCCAAATGGGGGTGTAGGGGACGGGCTTCCGACGGCAAGCCAGAAGGAAGGCCGGTTCCTGGCCCCCGTTTCCGCCGCTGGGAACGGGACCCGCGACCTCGGGGGGCCCTGGGAGACCGCCCCCGGTGGGGTCCCCTCTCCCCACACCCCGCCCCCTCAAGGCGCACCCCCCGGGCCCCGGAAAACCTCCTCCAGGACTTCTTCCGCCGCCCGTACCGTGGCCAAGATGTCGGCTTCGCTGTGGGCCGCCGAAAGGAACAAGGCCTCGAAAGGACTGGGGGCGAGGTAGATGCCCCTTTGCAGCATGCCCCAGAAGAACCTCCGGAAAGCATCCCGGTCGGAGCGGGCCGCGCTGGGCCAGTCCACCACCGGAGGCGGGGCGAAGAACAGGGAAGCCATGGAACCCACCCGGTTCCAGGTGAGGGGATAGCCCCCCTTGCGGAGGATCGTCTCGATCCCTTCGTCCAGGAGCCTTCCCCGCTCCTCCAACTGGGTGTAGAGCTGGGGGTTCTCCTTGAGATGTCGCAATGCCGCCACCCCGGCCGCCGTGGCCAAAGGGTTCCCCGAGAGGGTCCCCGCCTGGTAGACCGGACCGTCGGGCGCAACCAAGCGCATAAGGTCCTCCCGGCCGCCGTAGGCCCCCACCGGCAGCCCTCCCCCCAAGACCTTGCCCAGGGTGGTGAGGTCCGGCAGCACCCCATAGCGCTCCTGGGCTCCCCCCGGCGCCAGGCGGAACCCCGTCATGACCTCGTCGAAGATGAGGAGCGCCCCTTCCCGGGTGCAGCATTCCCGCAGGCCCTCGAGAAAGCCGGGCAGGGGCGGCACACACCCCATGTTCCCCGCCACCGGTTCCACGATGACACAGGCGATCTGGCCCGGGTGGGCCCGAAAAAGGGCCTGCACGGCTTCAAGGTCGTTGTATTCCGCCACCAGGGTGTCCTGGGCGGCGCCCGGAGTCACCCCCGGGCTCGAGGGAACTCCCAGGGTGGCGGCCCCTGATCCCGCTTCCACCAAAAAGGCGTCGGCATGGCCGTGATAGGCACCGCGGAATTTCACGATCTTGTTGCGCTTCGTGGCCGCCCGGGCCAGGCGCACCGCGCTCATGGTGGCCTCCGTTCCCGAGTTCACCAGGCGCACCACCTCCACCGACGGGACCATCTCCACCACCAGTTCCGCCAGCTCGATCTCCCGGGCCGTGGGGGCGCCGAAAGAGGTCCCCTCCTTCAGCGCCTCGTAAACGGCTCTCCGGATGCGGGTATGATTGTGGCCCAGGATCATGGGGCCCCACGAGCCCACATAGTCGAGAAACTCGTTCCCGTCGGCGTCGTAAAGGCGCGATCCGTCGGCCCGCACGATGAACAGCGGATCTCCCCCCACGCTCCGGAAGGCCCGCACGGGGCTGTTCACCCCCCCGGGGATGACCCGGCGGGCCCGTTCCATAAGCTTCCGGCTGAGTTCGAAGGAGGCCATCCTCACCCCTCCCGGAGCCATCGGGCCACATCCTTGCCGAAATAGGTGAGGATCATATCCGCACCGGCCCGCTTGATGCCCAGAAGGCTTTCCATGACGATCCGCCTCTCGTCCACCCAGCCCTGGCGCGCCGCCGCTTTGATGAGGGCGTACTCCCCGCTCACCTGGTAGGCCGCCGTGGGAACACCGAAGGTGTCCTTGACCCGGCGGATCACATCCAGGTAGGGTCCCGCCGGCTTGACCATGACGATGTCCGCCCCCTCCTGGAGGTCCAGCTCCACCTCCCGGAGGGCCTCCAGGGCGTTGGCCGGGTCCATCTGATACGCTTTGCGGTCCCCGAAGGCCGGAGCCGAGTGGGCAGCCTCCCGGAAGGGGCCGTAGAAGGCCGACGCGTACTTGGCGGCATAGGAAACGATGGGAACGTGGGGTAGGCCTGCCTCGTCCAAGGCGTCCCGGATGGCCTCCACGCGGCCGTCCATCATGTCGGAGGGAGCCACGGCATCGGCCCCGGCCCGGGCGTACACCACCGCCGCCCTGGCCAGGAGTTCCAAAGTGGCGTCGTTGTCCACCTCCCCCGAGTCCGTGAGCAGGCCGCAATGGCCGTGGCTCGTGTATTCGCACATGCACACATCGGCCCAGACCAGGAGGTCCGGCACCGCGGCCTTGATGGCCCGTACGGCTTGGGGAACCAGGCCGTCGGGGTTGTAGGCCTCGGTGCCCTGGGGGTTCTTGGCCTCGTCGGAGGGGACTCCGAAAAGGATCACCGCCGGGATCCCCAGCCCGTGGAGTTCCTCACACTCCCGGACGATCCGGTCCACCGACATTTGGAAGACCCCCGGCATGGAACCCACGGCATGCTGGGTTTCTCGGCCGGGGACCACGAAAAGGGGCACGATGAGGTCGTCCACCGCGAGGGTGGTTTCCCTCACCATCCTCCGCCAAGTCTCCGTCCTCCGGAGCCTCCGGGGACGCTCGATGGGAAACGACATCTTCACCGCCTTTCGAAACTTCGGTTCAACCCGCGCCCCCTCCGCCGACTCCCTTCCCGGTGCGCCCCATCACCTCCACCACCGCCCAGGCCAGAGCCTCCGGAGTGGGCACCCGGGCCACCGCCACCCTCGCCCACCCCATCTCCTCCAGAGCCCTTGCCGTGGTGGGGCCCAGGGCCGCCGCAGGAAGGCTCCGGGCGAGGGCCCGAAACCCCTCCTCTCCCAGGGCCTTCCGGAGCCCCTCCACGGACGAGGGGCTGGTGAAGGTCACCGCTCGGACGTGCCCGTCCCCCACCTCCCGGAGGCACCGCTCCCCGTCCAGGGGCGGGTGCACGGTCCGATAGGCCGTGACCTGATGTACCTCCGCCCCCAAAGCCCGGAGCCCCTCGGCCAGGGTGGGCCGGGCCAAGGCGCTGGCGGGAAAGAGCACCCGCGCACCCCGGGCGTCCCCGGCCTCCCGGAACGCCGCCACCAGACCCTCGGCCGTGGGAGGTTCCCCCACGCGATGCACGGGCCACCCCACCGCCTCCAGGGCCGCCCGGGTGGCTGGCCCCACGGCAGCGACCCTGACCCCTTCGGGGGCTCCTCCGGTCCGCCCCACCACCGCCTCCACCGCCCTGGGTGAGGTAAAGCAGATCCAGTCGAAGACACCCAGGCGGTCCAGAGCCTCCCACAACGGGGCCGGATCCTCCGGCGGAGCGAAGGCTATCGTGGTCCACAGATGGACCCGGGCTCCCAGGTCCGCGAGGGCCGTAACCCACGCCCCTCCCTCTTCCTCGTGGCGGGTGACGGCCACCCCCACCCCCTGGAGGGAAAGGCCGGCCCCCTCCCCTTCCCGGTTGCTACCCCCCACCCCCTCCCCCCCGGATCCTCGGAAGGATCTCCCGCCCTCCCCGGGCCAAGAGATCCTCGGCCAACCCCCTCCCCACCTCCTCCGCCTTTTCCACCGGTCCCCAGCCCTCCCCCACCACCCCCCCCCCCCCGGGGGGGGCCCCCACCCCCCCCCCCCGGCCGCCCACCCCATCCCCATCCCCACCCCCAACCACCCCCCCGGCCCACGCCCCCACC
>JAUQOX010000015.1 GCA_030550695.1 Gemmatimonadota bacterium
CTCCCCGGGGGCCGGCCCTGGCACGAGTCTCCTCGGCTTTACCGCGTACCCGCTGCGGGGGGGGAACCCCAGGAGGTTCCCCAAGCGGAGGCCGACTCCGTGGCCTTGTTGACCGCGCCGGGGGCCGTTTCCCGGGACCGCAGGTGGCGGGTCAGCAGCGTCCAGGGCGACCTTTACTTGGTGGAGAGGGCGACCCTCAAGGTCCGGCGTCTGACGGACACCCGCGAGGCCGAGACCTCTCCGGCGTTCTCCGCCTCGGGGAATGCCGTCTTCTTCCAGATGGGGGGTAACGTCTTCGAGTTGGAGTTGGCGCAGGGCAGGATTCGCCAGCTTACCGACATCCGCACGGGGCCGGCACCGCGGGACTCGGCCCCCCCCCAAGGACAACGGGCTTTCCTCGAAGCCCAGCAGGAGAAGCTCTTCGAGCACATACGGGTGGACAGGGCTCGGAGAGCCCGGGAAGACTCTCTGCGGAAGGCTCAAGAAGCCCGGCGCCCCCAGCCCACCTACCTGGCCAACAACGAGCGGGTCACCAACTTGGTTCCCAACCCCACCGGCACCTACGTGGCCGTGCAGGGGGTCCGTCAGGCCCAAGGGGCCCGCAACACCATGGTTCCCGCCTGGATCACCTCTTCCGGCTACACCGAGCCCCTGAACAGCCGGAGCAAGGTGGGCGACGTACAGAACGAGCCCCGGCTGGGTGTCTTGGAAGTCTCCACCGGCCAACTCACCTGGCTCGATCCTTTCCCCGCCGAGGCAGGAGAGGGGAGGGGGTCGGGGGGGGGAGGCCGGCAAGCGGGGATCCGACTCGCAACCATCGTCTTCGCCGGATGGAACGATGCCGGAACCCTGGGGCTGATCTGGAGCCGCTCGGCGGACAACAAGAACCGATGGATCTACACCGTGGAGGCCGCCACCGGCCGCCTCACCCTCCTGGACAGCCTACACGACGAGGCGTGGATCGGAGGCCCTTGTGCTTCCTGCCTGGGGTGGATCCCCGGTCAGGACCGTGTGTGGTTCGTCAGTGAAGCCACGGGTTATGCGCATCTCTACGTCTCGGACGCCGACGGCACCGGCCGCCGGGCCCTCACCGAGGGACCCTGGGAGGTTCTCTCTGTGGATATCCTGGAGGATCGCAGCCGCTTTCTCCTCCACACCAACGAGGGATCTCCTTTCGATCAACACGTGTTCACCATGAACTTTGACGGTTCCGGGCGCACCGCCCTCACCTCCGGAAAAGGAGCCTTCCGCGCCACAGCCTCCCCCGACGGGCGGCGCATGGCAGTGATCCATTCCCGGGCCAACCGCCCCGAAGAGCTCTTCGTGGCCGATTTCCGGCCGGGAGCACCCCTACGGCAGGTCACCACCTCCCCCACGCCGGAATGGCTGTCTTTCCCCTGGCTGGAGCCCGAAATCGTGCGTTTCCCTGCCCGGGACGGGGTGATGGTGCCGGCCCGTATCTACAGGCCCAAGGACATGGGAGCCCCCTCCAACGGCGCCGCCGTCCTCTTCGTCCACGGGGCGGGCTATCTGCAGAACGTGCACAACTTTTGGTCGTCGTACTACCGCGAATACATGTTCCACCATTTCCTCGCCGCCAACGGCTATACGGTCCTGGACGTCGATTACCGGGGCTCGGCGGGGTACGGCAGGGACTGGCGCACGGCCATCTACCGGTGGATGGGCGGGAAAGATCTCTCGGACTATACCGACGCGGTGTCCTGGCTGGTGCGGGAGGAAGGCATCGACCCCGGCCGCATCGGCATCTACGGTGGCTCCTACGGCGGCTTCCTGACGTTGATGGCCCTCTTCACCGAACCCGAGGTGTTCAAGACGGGGGCGGCGCTCCGCTCGGTCACCGACTGGGCCCACTACAACCACGGCTACACCAGCAACATCCTGAACCTTCCCCACGAGGACCCCGAGGCCTATGAGCGCTCGTCCCCTATCTACTTCGCCGAGAACTTCAAGGGGCACCTCCTCATCGCCCACGGCATGGTGGATGTGAACGTGCACTTCTCCGACGTGGTTCGCCTGGCCCAACGTCTCATCGAGTTGGGAAAGGAGAACTGGGAGATGGCCGTCTATCCCGTGGAAGACCACGGATTCGTGACCCCCTCAGGCTGGACGGACGAGTACCGGCGCATCTTCGAGCTCTTCCAGCGGACCCTTTCCCGCCCCGGATGCACGGACAACTACGGTCTTTGCCCGGCCTGGGGAGGCCGGTAGCGCCCCATGGCCCTGGGGCTGTCGAACCGATCCCGACCCTCTTCGGGTCGGCAAGGGAGGGGGGGAGAGGAGAGAAGTCTCCGTCGGAGGCCGGCTCGACCGGTCCGCCGGTTTCGGGCCGCGGGCCCGCATCGTCCTGGAAACGACGGAGGAGGCCCATGATCGTGCCCCCGCTGGTCCTCGAGCAGGATCCTCACCCCCTCCTCCGGCCGGTGGCGTTCCTGACCTGGTTTCCCCGGCGGTTGGGCGAAATCCCGACCCCGCCTCCGGTTCTGGCTCTTTTGGACCTGGACGCCGAAGCCCCTCTGCGCCGTACCGAGGAGGTGCGCCGGGCCGTACGGGACCTCCTCCGCCACTGGGGCCACAAAGCCGCCGGGCGGGGCAAACCCGCCGCGGAGTATCTCGTGCGGGCAGCCTCGGAGGGTACGCTGGACTCCATCAACGTGGCCGTGGACATCTGCAACGCCGTATCCCTCCATTCGGGGTTCTCCATTGCCCTGCTGGACCTGGATCTCCTGGAGCCGCCCCTGCGCATCGCCCGCGGTCAGCCTGGTGAACGCTACGTGTTCAACCGGTCAGGACAAGAGATGGATCTGGAGGGACTCATCTGTCTGTACGACGCCCGGGGACCTTGCGCCAATCCGGTGAAGGACGCCCAGCGCGCCAAGACCCACCCGGACACCCGCGCCACCCTCACGATCCTCTGGGGGACAACCCCTTTCGAAGAGCGGTGCCGAAGGGCCTACGAGTGGTACCGAGGGCTTTTGGAAGCCCTGGGAGCCCAGGTCACGGAGGTTCCCGTCAGGAGGTCGGCGCCCGGCGGAAACCAGGAAGGAAGCTGAGGAGCCATCCCACGACCACCACCACCACCGCCCCCACCACGTTGTAGTAGAGCCAAGACACCGGGGTGGTGGCCGACACCACCGCCACCGCCGACATGCCCGACACAAGGCCTAGGGTGGCCGCCGTTCCACCCACCCTCTTCGAGAAAAAGGCCAACAAGAACACGCCCAGGAGGGAGCCGTAGAAAAACGAGCCGATCTGGTTCACGGCTTCGATGAGGGAGCCCAATTGGCCGGCGTAGAAGGCCACGGCGGTGGCGAAGGCTCCCCAGAACACCGTGGCGAGACGAGCTATCAGAAGGTAATGCGCATCCGATGCATGGCGGCGGAACCACCTGCGGTAGAAGTCCATGACCGTCGTGCTGGAGAGGGCGGCGATCTCGGAGTCCAAGGACGACATGGCGGCGGCGAAGATCACCGCCAACAGAAGGCCCAGGAGTCCCGCCGGAACATAGGTCACGATGTAGGTGGGGAACACATAGTTGACGTCGTTGGAGGCCCGGCCCCGGACCTCCGCCACCAGGGCCTTCGCTTGTTTCCGCAGCTCGCCGAGTTCCTCGTCGTAGCGCCGCACGCGAGCCTGGAGCACCCGCACCTCCTCACCCCCGTGGCGCCTCTCCAAGAGTTCATGGACCGCCACCTGCCGCTCCGCTTGGAGCCCCTGGTGCCTCTCCTCCAGGGCCCTGAACTCGGAGGCCCGCCCACTCCGCTCCACCGCCGCCACCTCCGCCGGGCTGAACACCAAGGGGGGCCGCTCAAAATGGTAGAACACGAAGAGCAACACCCCGATGGCCAGGATCACCACCTGCATGGGGACCTTGAGGAAGGCGTTGAAGATCAAGGAGAGTCGGCTCTGGGTAAGGGAAGAGGCCGTAAGATAGCGCTGGACCTGGCTCTGATCCGTGCCGAAGTAGGCCAGGAACAGGAAAAAACCGCCCAAGAGGCCAGACCACACCGTATAGGTGCGGGTGGGGTCCCAGGTCCAGTCCACACTCCGCCACATGTCGTGGATAGCCCCCAGATAGAAGGCGTCGGATACCCCCACCCCCTCGGGCAGGTTGAAAAAGATGACCAGGACCGCCACGGCCATCCCTCCGAAGACCATGAGCATCTGAACCACATCGGTCCAGATGACGGCCGTGATCCCCCCGACGGCGGTGTAGGCCAAAGCCACGCCGGCCATGACCAGGATGGTGAGGCGCTCGTCCCAGCCCAGGATCACCGAAAGGACAATGGCCGGAGCGTAGAGGATGACCCCCGCCCCCATCCCCCGGGACACCAGAAAGAGAAGCCCCGCCAGGGCGCGGGTTTTGGCGTCGAAACGCTGCTCCAGGTATTCGTAGGCGGTGAAGACCCTGGCCCGATAGAAAAAGGGAAGGAAGACGAGGCAAAGGACCACCATGGCGAAGGGCAGCGCCAAATAGAACTGGATGAACCCCATCCCTTGGTCGAAGGCCTGCCCGGTGGTCCCGATGAAGGTGATGGCGCTGGCCTGGGTGGCCATGACGCTGAGGCCGACGGCCCACCACGACAGTCGCCGGTTGGCCAGGAAGTATCCCTCCACCCCTACGTTCTTACGACTCTGGTAAAACGCGAGGGATAGGATACCCGCGAAGTAGAGGGCAAAGACGCTCCAATCCAGGACGGTCATGGGGCCGAGAAGCTGAAGAGGGTAGGACGTTCAGCCGAGGGAGCCGGAAGGCCTGAGGCCCGCTGCCAAGGGCCAGGACGGCTCAGGACACCCACCGCTCGGCCAGCCACGTGAGGAAGGCAAGGAGGAGGATAGCCGCCACGCCATACGCCACCACAGCCCCGTAAAGCCATCGCCACGGGGGGAGCGGTCCCCCGGGACCTTGGTCGGCGTCCCTGGGAACGACCTGGCCTTCCCTGCGCCCCCCGGTCGCCTCGCGGGGCCCCAGACCGCCGACGCGGCCGGTGCCGGAGGCTTCCTGTTCCCTGCCGGCGAACCCCCTCCCCTCCTTCATGGGGAAGGCCCCCCCCGGAGGAGGGGAAACGCCCGAACCCGTTCCCCGTGACCCCCTGGGTTCGTCAACCGCGGGAACATACCGGCGTCCTGGACCGAGTCGGCAGCACCCGAAGGGGGGAGATCCCTCCCCCTCAAGGCCACCAGGTTGGCAAACAGGCGGTACGCCCCCGGGACCCCTTCGGGGAACTGCCGGAACAGGGCCAGGCCCGTGTACACGTAGGCTCCCTCTCCCACGCGGGCCACCAACAGCCCTCCCCGAAGGGGCGGCTGGCCCGGGTCGCTCATCTCCAGGAGCGGGGTGAAGGCGGGGTCCCAGCGGCTCAGGAAGTAGAGGCCCCGTTCCTGGACCCACCCATCGAAATCCTCCGGACCGATGCGATTGGGCGCACGGAGGAGCGGGTGCTCCGGATCCAACAGGGTTACAGGAGCCTCCTCGTCCGTAACCCGATCATGGGGCCGGGACATCTCCACCGGGAAGGGGGCGAACCCGCCCTGGGGGTACTCGTACTTGTTGTACTGGACCACCACCGTACCCCCCCTCCGGGCAAAGTCCAACAGCTTGGCGTTGGCCGCCCGGAGGTCGGGGCGGGTTTCGTAAGCCCGGATCCCCAGCACCACGGTGTGGAAGCTTTCATAGGCGCCGGCCAGCACCGCCTCGGGCCCCAGCAGTTCCACCCTGGCACCCAGCTGTCGGAGGACTTCGGCCCCCATATCCCCCGACCCCATGACATAGCCCACCCGCAAGCCCTGGGGAAAAGCTACCGGAACCCCCACCACCACCCCCCGGGCCTCTGCCGGAAGGAGGGCCCTCGGGATGTGGGGGTAATCCACCAGGGTAATCCCTTGCCGGAACACCTCTCCCCGGGAAGTGCGGGCCAAGGCCCCCACCACCACCCGATCACCCGCCTTCACGGCCCGGGTCCTGACTTCGAAGGTCCCTTCCACCTCTTCGCCCGCCCCTACCAGCCGGAAGGGTACCTGGGGCGGAGAGGCCTGCCATCCAGAGGGCAATTCCAAGGCCAGGATCCCCTCCCGGCCCTCCCGGCCCCAGCTCCGGACCCGGGCCCGGAAGGTGAGCGTCCCCCCATCCGCCGGGTTCAGCACCTGGCTAGCCGGTTCCAGAACCACCGAAAGGGCCGGCACCACCAAGGGCGGCTCCACGTACTCCCCCCGAGCCTTGTCCACCCCCCGGTAGCGCCCCTCCTGGTTCACGCGAACCTCCCCCACCCCTTCCAACCGCAGCCCCAGCCGCACCCCCAGGGGGGGCGGCCCATAGGGCAGGCCCCAAACCGCCGGGTCGGCGGGCCAGCGGTAGAGTTCGCCGTCCTTCTCCCGAACCAGGAAGTAGGGCACGGAGGTCGGAGCCTCGGTGGGCACCCGCACCTGGAACCGCCGTTGCAGAAGGGCCCCTGGGGGCAAGGGTCCCCCTGACCCGTCCAGGCCCTGGGGTGCTCCCACCACCCGACCCTCCAAGACCAGCTCCATGACCTCTACCGGGAAGCTCCCCCCGTTCCAGACCTCCACCACCCCCTCCGCCTCCTCTCCCGGGACAAGGATGTTTTGATCCAGCCGCACGTCCACCACCACCCCTGCGGCCTGGAGCAAGGCTTGCCGGAGCTGCGGGATCCGCTCGTCCAGGGCCGTCTCCAGGAGGAGAGCAGCAGGAGGCCCGCTCCCCACCTCTCCCCCCCCTCCCAACAGCGCCCGGGCTTGTTCCAAAGCCACGAGGGCTTGGGCCAAGGGGTCCAAGGCTTCCCACGGGGCCTCCAGGGACAGCCGGCGCCGAGCTTCGCCGAGGAAGGTGCGGTAGGCCTCCAGCCGCTGTGCCAGGGTGGTTGCCCGGGGCTCCCCCACCCCCCGGGCCAAGCTGACCAAGGAGGTGTCGACCCCGGAGAACAGCCCCCCATCCGTCTCCACGCCCACCCGGGCCTCCACCAAGGCCAGATGGGAACGCCGGGATCCTAAAGGCTGGGCCACCCCCATATCCTGGGAGCGATGCTGGCTTCGGCTGTCCATGGCCACCTGATACCAGGACCGCCCGAGCAGGGGGTCCAGGACGCCGGTTTCCACCGAGGTGGTGGCCTCCTGGAGGTTGCGGCGCACCAGACGGTACAGAGCCGCCGGCGCCCAGGGACGGGCTCCGAGGGCCAGCTGTTCGGGAAAACGGGCGGGGTCCGAGGCCGCCCGAAAGGCCTCCAAGGCCAGAATCCCCGCTGCCTGATGGTGGCCGTGCCCGTCGGCGGTTGTGCCGGAGAAGACGGACACCACCACTTGGGGCCGGAAGGTACGGATCACCCACACCACATCAGCAAGAACCTCGTCCCTGGGCCAGAGGCGGAAGGTTTCGTCGGCGCTCCGGGAGAACCCGAAATCGAAGGCCCGAGTGAAGTATTGCCGGGCCCCGTCCAGGGACCGGGCCGCCAAGAGCTCCCCCGTCCGCACCAGGCCCAGCCCTTCGTCCAGCTCCGGCCCCACCAGGTTCTGACCCCCTTCTCCACGGGTGAGGGAGAGGTACGCCGCCTCGGCCCCCATCCCCCGGGCCAAGGCCGTGAGGAGGGCCGTGTCTTCGTCGTCTGGGTGGGCTCCCACCATCAAGACCCGTTTCACCCCGTCCAGGCGGCGGAGGAGCAGCCCCAGCCCGATGCTGCCCGAGGACCAGCCAGCAGGCTGGGCAAGAAGGGGAGGACAGGGAGGTCCAAAGACGCCCGTAAAGGATGCGGCCCCTGCCAGGAACCACAGGACCGGACGACGGGGAAACCGTTTCATGAGCGATCCGCTGAGTGGAGGGCTTCTCGGCAGACCCGGGAGCCCCCGGAAGACCGAGGGGCCCGAGGGGGAAGGCAAGGAAAAGAAAGGCCGGAAACGGTGGGACCCCGCACAGTGGAAGTGGCCGCTGCTGGACTCGAACCAGCGACCCCTACGATGTGAGCGTAGTGCTCTACCAACTGAGCTAAGCGGCCGCTCTGCGCCCGCCTTCACCGGCCCCGAACGCAACCGGCCCGCCGGGGGGCGGCAGGGGAAAGGTGTCGAGCGGATACCCCCACGGGGAATCGAACCCCGGTCTCCTGGCTGAGAACCAGGTATCCTAGGCCACTAGACGATGGGGGCCTGAACCAGTTCCGGCAAAGCCGAAGGGACCCGAAAAATATCACCCGACCCTTTCCCTCTCAACCCCCAGGGAAGGCTTGACGGGGCATCCCGTCGCTCTCCGAAGCCCAAGGCAAGGGTGCGGCATAAGGAGGGTCCTGTCCGGCGGAAAGGCTCCTGTTCTCTTCGGGTAAGAGCCGCAGGGAAGGACACCTTCTCGGAACCACCCCAGATTCCGATTGTGGGACCTGCCGTCACCGACGCGGGAGGTCATGGGGGGGTGATGGATTTTTCGCTCTTGGTCGGCTTGATGGTGATTGTCCTTCGCCTTCGCCGTGGCTCCCTATGGCGAATCCTCGACCGACCCCAGGTCGTCCCCCGCCAGCGCCTCGGTCGGCGATATCGAACCAGGGAACCCAGCCCGCCTAGGTTCTGTGGCTTTCTTCTTCGGCCTCGTCGCCATCGCCGGTTTCCCCGCCCCCCCTTGGGCCCGGAACCTCCCCCGGCAGGTCTTCTATCTGGAATTGTCCATAGCCGACTTGGTCGCTCTGGTTCTGGAAGGCCTGGCCGGGACGAGCGTGGTTGTGACGGTGGGCTCGGTTGCCGTGCCGGTCATCCGCTCCTCGCCTGTCGAAATCCGCCGACGCTCCCGACTCCTGACCTCTCGAATCTCCGCCGGCGGGCAAGCATACAGAATCCCTGTTAAAAACCTCGACCAACGTGGGGGGCAGTTCTCTCCACGACGGCCCATCCGATGCGACTGCGCCATCTGGGGAGCCCTCCCATAGGCCGCAGCGGTCCCGCCGCCTACTTCGGTTGCCTGAAGGGGGGTGTCGAGAGCCTGCACCGACACGAGGCCCCGAGGCCGGCCGCCCTCTAGGCGGCACGCAGGTTCCGCCGCCCGCTTGGCCCATCCCCCCCACCGCCCTATCTTTGCCCTCTGGCCTGCGGTGAGGCGCCAAGGGCCAGTTTCCCCAGCCACGGGAGCGACGGCGGATGTCGGAGGAGTACGGCAAGGGCCGGTGGGCCCTCATCTTGGGTGCTTCCAGCGGGTTCGGTGAGGCCTGCGCCCGGGCCTTGGCGGAGGTGGGCTACGACATCTTCGGTGTCCACCTGGATCGGAGGGCCGGCCTGGAGCGGGTCCACCAGCTTCGGGCTCATCTGGAGGCCCTCGGCCGGCGGGCCTACTTCTTCAACATCAATGCCGCCGACGTGGAAAAGATGGAAGAGGCCCTGGCCCAGATGTCGGCCCTCATGGGCGAGGGGGAACAGATCGGCGTCCTCATGCACTCCCTGGCCTTCGGCACCCTTCGACCCTACGTGGGCGAGGAGGCCGTGTCGCCCAGTCAGATGGACATGACCCTTCGGGTCATGGCCCACTCCTTGGTGGATTGGACCCAGGCCGTGGTCCGGCGGGGCCTGATGGGAGCCGGCGGCCGGATCTTCGCCATGACCTCCTCGGGCTCCAACCGGGTGATCCCCAGCTACGGCCCCGTGTCCGCCGCCAAGGCCGCCTTGGAGTCCCATTGCCGGCAGTTGGCCTTTGAGCTGGCCCCCCGGGGGATCACGGTGAATGCGCTTCGGGGGGGGGTCACGGACACACCGGCGCTTCGGAAGATCCCAGGCCACGAGCGCCTGGTGGAAGGGGCTAGGGCCAAGAACCCTTCGGGGCGCCTCACCACCCCCCAGGATGTGGCGGACGCCGTGGTGGCCCTCTGCTCCCCCCGCACCCATTGGATCACGGGAAACGTGATCAACGTGGACGGCGGGGAAGAGATCATGGCTTGAGGCCGAGGATCACCTCCGCCAGCAGGTCCAGGGCCGTCTCCCACTGTTCCAGGGTGATCACCAGGGGAGGGGTAAGTTCCACCACCTCACCCTGCGGCCCGGCAGGGAGGACGAACACGCCCCGCCGGAGGGCCTCCACCGCCACCAAAGCCGCTGCCCCGCCCCACGCCCCTCCCGTTCCGGGCTCGGCCAGCTCAACCCCCAGGAACAGCCCCCTCCCCCGGACCTCCCTTACCCACGGACACCCGCCCAAAGCCCCACGGAGCCGGGCCAGCGCCGCCTCCCCCAACTCCGCCGCCCGGTCGGCCAGCCCTTCCTCCTCCAGCACCCCCAGCACCGCCAACCCTGCCCCACAGGCCAAGGGGTGCCCCAAGAAGGTGCTCGTGTGAAGGGCCTCCCCCCTGGAGGGAGGCCATGCGTCCATCACCTCCCGGGGCCCGAGACACGCACTCAAGGGAAGCCCCCCACCCAACCCCTTCCCCAGGCACAAAAGGTCGGGCACCACCCCTTCGTGCTCGAAAGCGAAACGCCGGCCGGTGCGACCCAGGCCCGTGAAGATTTCGTCAAAGATCAGGAGGGCCCCGGCCCTTCGGGCCAGCTCCCCCAGGGCCCGCAGGAACCCCGGGGGCGGCAGGCGCACCCCCCCTCGACCTTGGATGGGCTCCACCAGCACGGCCCCCACTTCCTCCTTCCCCCCCCTCCACTCCACCCCCTCCGCCAACAGCCGCCCCACCTCGTCCAGGGACCGCTTCATCGCCACCTCCCCCCCCCCTTCTCCCGGAAACGGCACGAAGGCCACCCCCCCGTAGAGGCGGCGGGCGAAGGGGCGGCGAAAGTCCTCCCGATGGGTGGTGGCCAGGGCCCCCAGGGTCAGGCCGTGGTAGGCCCCCTCGAAGGCCACGATCCCCGGCCTGCCGGTGGCCAACAAGGCGGTTTTCAGAGCCGCCTCCACGGCCTCGGAACCCGACGAGCCCAGGACGATCCGGGTGTGCGGCCAGGGAGCCAGCCGGGCCAGGGCCTCCAGGAACTCCACCTTCCTGGCCGGTGGGTGGACATCGCCCATACCGTGGATCAGGTGGCCCGCCTGCTCCCGTATGGCTTCCACCACCCGAGGGTGAGCGTGCCCCGCCACGGCCACCCCGAAGGCTCCCGTGAGGTCCACGTACACATTGCCGTCCACGTCCCGGACGTTGGCCCCCCGGGCGGCCTCCCAGAACACGGCCCCCCCCCCGGACAGGTGGGTCACGTTGCGGGACTCCACCGCTCCCAGCCGGGCGGCCATGGCTTGGGAGCGGGGCCCCGGGGGGGGAACCCCAACGGCGGGGAGCAGGCTGCCGAACTGCCCTTGAGGATCTGTCACGGGTGATTTCCGTCCCTCGGAACACGGGTCCGTGTAGCCCGGGGCTTCCCAGCCCCGTACCTTGTCTGTGGAAGTCTTAGAGTGGGCTCCGTCCCCGTCGGGGGGAAGAGGCTCGCAGGCAGGCACAGCTCCCGGGGCGGGAAGGGCCTCTCCACCCCTCTGCCTCCGGGCCGGCAACCCGACCCCGGGCTCTGCCCACCGCCTGGAACCCACCCACACGGATCGGCCAGACCAGGGGGTCTCTCATGTGGGACAAACAAGCGAAAAAGAAGATCGGCCAGCGGGAGCTCAAACCCGAAAGCCTCATGATGAGCTACGGCTACGTTCCCGAATGGTCGGAAGGGGCGGTGAAGCCCCCCATCTTTGCCACCTCCACCTTCGTCTTTCCCAGTGCCGAGGCGGGGAAGGCCTTCTTCGAGAAGGCCTATGGCCTCAAGGAGCGGGAACCGGGGGAGGAGATCGGTCTCATCTACTCGAGGCTCAACAATCCGAGCCTGGAGATCCTGGAAGATCGGCTGACCCTTTGGGACGGCGCCCAGAGCGCCGCCGTCTTCGCCAGCGGGATGGCCGCGGTCTCCACGGCGGCCCTGACCTTCCTTCGCCCGGGCGACACCCTGGTGTTCTCCGAGCCGGCCTACGGGGGCACGGAATACCTGTTCCACAACGTTTTGCCCCAGCTTGGAATCGAGGTGCGCTGCTTCCGTTCGGCGAAGGGCGTGGACGGCCTCCTCCAGGCCCTGGAGAGGAATGGCAAGCCGAAACGCCTGCGGATGATCTACCTCGAGACCCCCTCCAACCCCACCAACGATCTCGTGGACATCGAGGCCTGTGCCGGTGTGGCCCGCAGCCATTCGCAAGGCGAGAACCGCGTGCTTCTGGTGGTGGACAACACCTTCCTGGGGCCCGTGTTCCAGCACCCGTTGCAGCACGGTGCCGACCTGGTGGTCTATTCCCTCACCAAGTATGTGGGCGGACACTCCGATCTCATTGCTGGAGCTGTTCTGGGTTCCGCCGCCGATATCGACCTGGTCAAGACCTCCCGTACCTTCTTGGGGAACATCGCCGACCCCTTCACCAGCTTCCTCCTCATGCGGAGCCTGGAAACCCTCAAGGTGCGCATGGAGACGGAATCGGCGAATGCGCGTAAGCTGGCTGACTATTTGGCGGAACATCCGAAGGTGGCCCGTGTCAGCTATCTGGGGCGGCTCGAGAGGGGGCACCCGCATTACGAGATCTATCAGAAGCAGTGCAAGGGCCCCGGCTCCATGATCGCCTTCGAGCTCCACGGGGGAGAGGCGGAGTGCTTCCGTTTCCTCAACGCTTTGAAATTGATCAAGTTGGCCGTGAGCCTGGGGGGCACCGAGTCCCTGGCCGAACACCCGGCCACCATGACCCACGCCGACATTCCCCCCGAGACCCAGCAGAAGATCGGCATCACCCCGGCGATGGTTCGGATCTCCGTAGGCATCGAGGATCCCGACGACCTCATCGCCGATATCGAGCAGGCGCTGGGGAAGGTGTAGGCGGAAGGGGTAGGGTACGCCCGACCGGGGCCTTTTGCCGTCACCGAGCCGTGAGAACCCAGGTGGCCAAGCCGAAGTAGGCCGCCAGGAAGAAGGCCCCTTCCCATCGCTGGACCGAGTAAATCGTCCTACCTAACGGGAACACCGGCACCAGCAGCAGGAGGACGGAAAGAATCAGGACAGCGGGGAACTCCACCGAGAGAAGCCTGGCGTCCACGGCGAAAGGCTTGGCCAACGCTGACGCTCCCAGCACACCGGTGATGTTGAAGATGTTGGAGCCGATCACGTTCCCCACGGCAATCTCGGTTTGCTTTCGGAGGCCGGCCAGCACGGAGGTGGCCAGTTCCGGCAGCGACGTCCCCACGGCCACGACGGTGAGACCGATGGCCAGCTCGCTCACCCCCAGGGCCAAGGCCAACCCCGTCGCTCCGCTCACAATCCCCCTACCCCCGACCACAAGGGATATGCCCCCCACTACCACCAGGGCCGAGTCCCGAAGCCATACGCTGGCCCGCGGCCGGCGCCGCGCCGAGCCGCCGACGGGGGAGGAGAACCCCTGAGCTCCCGCAGCCGTGGAGGCCTGCCGAAAGAGATAAGCCAGATACACGCCCAGGAGAGCGACAAGCAAGGCGCCCTCCAGGCGGCTCACCTCGAAGTCCATGAGGATCGGATACAGGAGCACGGTGAGGAGGAGCATGATGGGTGTCTCCACCCGCACCACCTGATCTCCCACCAAGAGGGGATTCAACGCCGCCGTCACTCCCAGAATGAGGCCGATGTTGGCCAAGTTGGAGCCCAACACGTTCCCCACCACCAGGTCTCCGCTCCCCTTCAGTGCAGCCACCACGCCCACCACAAGCTCAGGGGCCGAAGTCCCGAAGGCCACTACCGTAAGGCCGACCACCAAGGGGCTCACGCCCAGGCTGTGCTCGAGGCGCACGGCTCCCTTCACCATCCAGTCGGCACCGAAGTAGAGGGCCAGGATTCCTCCGGCCAAGAGAAGGAGATGTTGTTCCATCAATCCTTCCTGTTCTTTCTTGCCAAGCTCGTGCGTCTAAAGCACGCTTCTCGCACCTGCCCTGCGCAGAAGCCAGGATTCGAAGGCTTCCCACGGCATGGTGTTCAGAACATCTGGAGGCTCCAGCCAACCCCGTCGAGCCTGACCGATTCCGTAGGCCATATGGTCCAGCTCGGCTACGGAGTGGGCATCGGTGCTGATGGCCACCTTGACCCCCAGTTCTTTGGCCCGGCGCAACCACGGGGGCGGAAAATCCAGCCGGTGGGGGTTGGCGTTCAACTCCACCGCCACCTTATGTTTGGCTGCAGCCTCCAGGATGGCCTCCCAATCCGCCTCTATGGGATCCCGCCGTAGGAGCAACCTTCCCGTGGGATGGGCCAGAATATCCACCGCCGGATGCTCCAGAGCCCGGAGGATCCTCCGGGTCATCTCCTCCCGCTCCATAGTCAGGTGGGAATGGACCGAGATCACCACCAGGTCCAACTCCTCCAGGATCTCGTCCGGCATGTCCAGAGATCCGTCTTTGAGGATATCCACCTCCAGGCTGCGAAGAATGCGGATACCCCGCACATCTTTTCGCGCAGTCTCCAGCTCCTCCCACTGCCGGCGCACCCGATCCGGCGACAATCCTCCGGCCACCGTCACCGCCTGGCTGTGGTCCGTTATCGCCATGTACTCATAGCCACGAGCCCTACAGGCTCGAGCCATGTCGGCCAACGAAGCCGTGCCGTCGCTCCACACACTGTGCATCTGAAGGTCCCCGCGGATATGCCGAAGCAAGAGCAGCTCCGGAAGTCGGCCTTCCACCGCCGCCTCCACCTCTCCCCACCCTTCCCGGAGTTCCGGAGGAATCCAGGGGAGCCCCAACCTGCGGAAAACCTCTTCTTCCTCCGGCCACGCCGACTCTGCTTCCCCCCGGGCGCCCAGCTCCTCGCCACCCACCCCCCCCTCGGCCAAGCCTCCCCCCGGGCTCAGGACCGGCTTCCCCGTTCCGCCGCCCGGGAGGGACGCCAAAGCCTCGAGGTGCGCCGTCGACCCCGTGAGCCGATGCAAGGCCGCCCCCCAACCCTCCCCTCCCGTCCGGTGCAGGTGCACGGGAACCTCGCCAGGCAGGCGAAGCCGAAGCTCACCACCACCCACCACCTCATCCTCCCCCTGTCCTTCCTCCCCCAGTGACCATCCCCACCGCCGAACCGCCGCCCAATCCCGGTCTTCGTCCGTTTCCACCAGAAGATCCAGATCTCTCACCGCCTCCACCCGTCTGCGCACGCTCCCCACCACAGCCACCCGCTTGACTCCTGGGACTCCCTCCAGGCTTGGCACCAGCCGAGCGGCCGTGCGGTCCGCGTCCGCCAGGAGATGCCATCCCTCCCGAGCTCGGAAACGAGCCACCGCCTGAGCCAGCTTTTCCAGCGTCTTTGCCCCGAACCCCTCCAGCCCTTCCAGCTTCCCGTTCCGAAGGGCCTCTTCCAGGTCCGCTACGGACGTCACCCCCAGGGTTTGCCAGAGCTTTCGGGCCCGGCCGGGTCCGACCCCCTCCAACCGCAAGAGCTCCAGGAGGCTCAACGGGACCTCCCTGCTCAGCCTGCGGAGCAAAAGAAGATCCCCCTCCCTCAGGAGCTCCAGGATGTGTGCGGCCATTTCCTTGCCCACGCCGGGCAGGAGGGTGAGGTCCTTTCCCAGCTCCACCATCCGGGCCACCGGGACCTCGAGTTCCCGAAGGGTATCCGCAGCCTTCCGATAGGCCCGAACCCGGAAGGGGCTGTCTCCCCTGATTTCCAGGAGGTCGGCAACCGTTTCCAACACGGAGGCGATGGCTGCATTGTCCATCATAGCTTCACTGGTCTCCGGGGGCCGGTGGCTTTCACCCTTTCACCCGACGCTTTTCCGGCTGCGGTCAAGGAACCCGAACCCCGGCCTCCTCCAAGAGCCGCAGGAACTCCTCTTCGGAGAGCACTCTGGTCCCCAGCTCCCGTGCCTTGTCCAACTTGGAGCCGGCCTCGCTCCCCGCCACCACATAATCCGTCTCCCGACTGACCCCGGACATCACCCTCCCTCCCGCCCCCTCCACCAGCGCCTTGGCCTGGCTCCGGCTCAAGCGCTCCAGGGCTCCGGTGAAGACGAAGCGCTTCCCCGCCAGAGCCCCCCCCTCTTGCCCCACCGCCTCCCGGAAGCGGATCCCCTTGGCCAGAATCCGGTCGATGGCTTCGGCATTTCTGGGATCCTGGAAGAAGTCGTAGATCTCGTCCGCCATCCGGGGTCCGATTCCGTCGATCTGCTGAAGCTCCTCTTGACTCGCCCGTCGCAGGGCGTCCAGGGCCTCGGCAGCCAGGTCGCTCCCGGCGCCTCTGCCCTCTCCCTTCTCCACAGCGGCTCGGGTACGGACCACCTTCAGGAAGTGCTCGGCCAAGTCCCGGGCAACAGCTTCCCCCACCTCCGGAATCCCCAAAGCGAAGAGGAAACGCCGCAGTTCGGTGGACTTGGCCCGCCGGATCCCCTCCACCAGGTTGGTCGCCGCCTTGTCGGCGAAGCCGGGAAGTCCTTTCAGATCCTCGACGGACAGGTCGAAAAGGTCCGCCAATTCCCGGACCAGCCCGCGGTCGACCAGAAGGGAAGCTTTTTCGTCACCCAGCCCCTCGATGTCCAAGGCCCGGCGTCCGGCGAAATGAACGATCCGTCCCTTGAGTTGCGCCGGACACCCGAAGCGGTTGGGACAGAAGGTGAAGGGCCCGCGAATCTTCACCGGGCTCCCGCAGGCAGGGCATCGGTCGGGCATTTCGAAGGGCGGCTTCCGTTCCCGCGACGGCTCCTCCACCCGTTCCACCACCTGGGGAATCACGTCGCCCGCCCGCTGGATTCGGACCAGATCGCCTTCGCGGATATCCTTCCGACGTAACTCATCGCGATTGTGGAGCGACGCCCGCGACACCGTGACGCCCCCGACCTCCACCGGGCGCAACAGGGCCACCGGGGTCAAGACCCCTGTGCGTCCCACCGACACAACGATGCGCTCGACGCGGGTAATCTCCTTTCGCGGCTCGAACTTGAAGGCCAAGGCCCAACGGGGGTGGCGAGAGGTGGTGCCCAGGACCGCCCGGGCGGCAAGGTCGTTGACCTTCACCACGATCCCGTCGATCTCGTAGTCCAATCGGTCCCGGTCCCGGGCGTAGGACGCGTGGTACTCCAGGATCTCTTCCACGGTAGAGGCCAGAGCCACCCGCTCGGGGGTCTTGAGCCCCCAATCCCGGAGAGCCTCCAGGACTTCCCGATCTTCCTTGAATTCGGCCCCCTCCAAAGCCAGGATGTCGTAGGCCAACAGGTCCAGGGGCCGCCGGGCGGTGATCCGGGCATCCAGCTGGCGCAAGGCACCCGCCGCAGCGTTCCGGGGGTTGGCCAGGGGCTCCAACCCCTCCTCCACCAGCTGTTGGTTCAGGGCCTCGAAGTCCGACAGGTACATGAGGACCTCCCCCCGCACGGACAAGAAAGGGGGCACCGGCCGGACCCGATCCCGGAGGCGTAAGGGAACGGTGGGAATGGTGCGGACGTTCTCCGTGACCCCTTCGCCCTCCTCTCCGTTTCCCCTCGTCACCGCCCGCACCAGAACCCCTGCCTCGTAGACCAGCTCCAGAGACACGCCGTCCAGCTTCGGTTCCAGCAGATACTCGACCGCTCGGCCCCCCAAGCCTTTCCGGACCCTTTCGTCGAAGCGCCGCACTTCGGCCGCCTCGTTGGTGGAGTCCAGGGAAAGCATGGGGGCGGCATGCCGGAGGGTGGGCAGGTCTTCCCGGGGCTCTCCGGCCACCCGCTGCGTGGGGGAATCGGCCGTGATCAGGTGGGGGAAAGCCTCCTCGAGCTCCTGGAGCCTCCGGAAAAGGCGGTCGTACTCCCCATCGGAGATCTCCGGGCGGGCTTCCACATAGTAAAGGTAATCGTGGTGCCGGATCACCTCCCTGAGGCTTTCCACCAGGCGGGCAGCTTCATCAGGGTTCAGCGCTTGGGGGGGGGTATCGAGATCCAAAGACGGAGGGCTCAAGGGCTGCTCCTCGGCCGAGACACGTGGTTCTTTGGGCGCTTCCCTGGGAAATCGTAACCCCCCAGGCACGGCAGCGGGAAGGGGCGCCAAGGTCCCCTCCCCTCCGGCCCGCCCGCCGCTGGCCTGAGCTGCCCCGACGGTGGTCCGGGGACCCGGGTGCGAAAACACGCCGGAGAAAGCTGTCAGGCAAGGCTTGGAAGATGCGAAGCCCGCTGTATACATTCTCCCCAAGTTCCCCCCAAACCCCGTACCTGGAGGACGTCATGGCCCACCGCCGCATCCTGGCCCTCATCCTCTTTTCTTTGGTCTGCATCCCCGCCAACCTCCTCGCCCAGATGCAACCCACCACCCGCCGAGGACCCGACGAAGGAGAGGGTCCGTTCCGCCGGTTGGTCATCCGGGGCGCCACGGTGATTGACGGAACCGGCGCCCCTCCCCGGGGCCCCATGGACATCGTGGTCGAGGGGGATCGCATCGTGGAGGTCCGGTCGGTGGGGTTCCCGGGGGTGCCGATCCGGGAACGGGGCCGCCCGGGTCCGGGAGAGAAGGAGATCGATGCCCACGGGATGTATGTGCTCCCGGGTTTCGTGGACATGCACGTCCACACCGGGGGAGTCCCCAAGGCTCCCCAGGCCGAATACGTCTATAAGCTCTGGCTGGCCCACGGGGTGACCACGGTGCGGGGGGTACCCTTCGGGGATTTCCGCTGGTCTCTCGGGGAGAAGGCCCTGTCCGAGAGGAACCAGATCGTGGCGCCGAGGATGTTCAGTTACCACCGGCCAGGGACCGGGTGGGACCGGGGGCCTGTGCGGGACGCCGAAACGGCTCGGGAATGGGTTCGCTGGCTGGCCAACACCACGGTGGACGGGGTCAGGGCCGACGGGATCAAGCTCGGGGCCGAGGACCCCGCCGTCATGGCCGCCATTCTGGACGAGGCCCGCAAGCACGGCCTGGGAACGGTGGCTCATCTGGACCAGATGGGGGTGGTGCGGATGACCGCCCTGGATGCAGCCCGCCTGGGGCTCCACATGATGACCCATTACTACGGACTCATGGAGTCCATGCTCACGGAAGCCAGCATTCAGAATTGGCCGCCGGACTACAACTACAACAACGAGCAACACCGGTTCGGCAACGTCGCCCATTTGTGGTACCAGTCTGCCGAGCCCGGGAGCGAAAGGTGGAACGCCCTCATCAAGGAATTCCGGGAGCTAGAGTTCGGCATCGACCCCACCATGACCATTTACGAGGCCAGTCGGGACCTGAGTCGGGCCATGAACCTGGAGTGGCACCGGGAGTACACGCTCCCGTCCCTCTGGGAGTTTTTCCAGCCCAGCCGGGAGGCCCACGGCTCTTACTGGTTCGACTGGACCAGCGAGGACGAGTTCCACTGGAAGCGTTTCTACCAGAAATGGATGCGCTTCCTCAACGACTACAAGAACGCCGGCGGGATCGTGACGGTGGGAACGGACTCGGGCTTCATTTTCAGCACCTTCGGATTCGAATACATCCGGGAATTGGAACTCCTCCGGGAGGCCGGCTTCCACCCCTCCGAGGTCATCCGCTCGGCCACCTATTACGGCGCCCTGGAGCTCTTCCGTCCGAAAAGGGAGCCCATCCAGTTCGGGATCATCCGGCCCGGCCTGAAAGCCGACCTGCTGGTGGTGGAAGAAAACCCGCTTCGGAACCTCAAAGTGCTCTACGGAACGGGTACGATCCGTCTCAATGACGAAACCGGCCAGGTGGAGCGGGTGCAGGCGCTCCGTTACACCATCAAAGACGGCATCGTCTACGACGTCCGCCGCCTGTTGGCCGACGTACGGCGGATGGTGGCCGAGGCCAAGGCAAGTCGTTCCGGCGCGTCCGGCCTTGCTCCCGGGGCTGGGTGGTGAAGAGATTCCCCCAGGGAACCGTAGGCCTTGATACGACTGCATGCGGAGTGCCTGGTGGGACCGGAGGTGGAACGTGAGCTCATCCGAAAGTGCCAGGCGGGCGACCCCCGCTTCTACGAGCCATTGGTACGAGCCTACGAGAAGCCGGGCCTTCGGTTCGCCCTGGGGCTCCTGGGAAACCTGGAAGATGCCAAGGACGCCCTTCAGGCAGCCTTCGTGAAGGCCTACGAGGCTCTGGGCCGCTTTGACCTCCGACGCCCCTTCGGTCCCTGGTTCTTCCAGATCCTCCGCAACCAGTGTCGCGACCTCCTCCGGAACCGCCGGGCCCGTTTCCGCCTGGAGGCGCCCCATGAACATCTCGAGTTGAAACCGGCGGACGAGGAATCTGGGCCCGAACGACGCCGGGAGGCGGGCCAGGCCAAGGAACTGATCTGGAAAGCCCTGGAGCGTCTCGGCGAGGAGCACCGGGAGGTGCTGATCTTGAAGGAGATTCAAGGCCTTCGCTACGGAGAGATTGCGGAGCTGCTGGAGATCCCGGAGGGGACCGTGGCCAGCCGGCTGTTCCATGCCCGCCGGGCCTTGAAGGAAGCCTTGGAGGCCTTGGGTGGAGCACACCTCTGAGGAGGCGGTTTTGTCGAAGCGGGTCACTCACGAAGACCTTATGCGCTACCTGGACGGCGAGGTGGACGCCGCCGAACGGGCACGGATCGAGGCGGCCTTGGAATCCTCCACCGAACTTCGCCGGGAGCTGGAGGTCTACCGTGCCCTCCAGGCGGAACTGCGAGGGCTGGCACTCCCCAGCGAGCCCGCGGGAGGTAGCGTGTGGCACGCCGTGCACCGGCAGATCGCCCGTCCCTTGGCTTGGCTCCTCATCGTGTTCGGGGCCTTGGTCTGGACCGCCTACGGGGCTTACCTGTTTCTTACCTCCTCGGTGTTCCTCCTGGAGAAGCTGGCTACCGGCGCCATCGGGATCGGGATCTTGATCCTGCTGGCCAGTGTGATCCTCGAACGGTACCGGGAGTCACTCTCCGACCCCTATCGAGACGTGCAGCGATGATCGTCGTCACCACCCCTGAACTTCCCGGCTACCGGGTCACCGAGGTCATGGGCCTGGTCCGGGGGAGCGCCATCCGGGCCCGGCACGTGGGGATGGACCTCCTGGCTTTCCTCCGGAACCTGGCCGGCGGGGAGATCAAGGAGTACACCAAGGTGCTGGCCGAGGCCCGGGAGCAGGCTGTAGACCGAATGTTGGAAGAAGCGGCGGCCCTGGGGGCCAACGCGGTCCTGGCAGTGCGTTTCCAGAACGTCGAGGTCATGCGTGGGGCGGCGGAAATGCTCTGCTACGGGACGGCCGTCCGCGTGGAACGGGTGGCGGAGGGGGTCGGACAAAGGCCGGACGCCCGGGAGGGTACCTCGGCCTGAGGCCCCCCCGGACCGTTCCGCCCGCAGGGTCGGGACGGAGGTGCCCGCCCCTCTGGCTCTCCACCCCAACCCAGGGGTACCTTCGAAAGCCTCGGCTCCACGAGAGGGCTTGACGGGTTCGGGTTTCGCCCTAACTTAAATGAAAACTA
>JAUQOX010000191.1 GCA_030550695.1 Gemmatimonadota bacterium
GGGCCGGCCGCCTTTTCGGAGTGGGGGTGCTGGTGGCCCCCGCTTTTTTATTCCCTGTGATTGGCGGTAGGGAAAAAGGAGACACCCTTTGGTTTCCCGTTTGCCGGATCTGGAGGGAGAACTGGAGGCCCGCCTGGGGGCGTTGGGCTTCGAGTTGGTGCAGGTGGAGTGGGCCGGCACTCCCCGAAGGCCGATTCTGAGGATCCGGATGGACCTCCCCGATTCCCAACCAGGGACCGGCGGGGTGACGGTGGACCAGTGTGCCTGGGTAAGCCGGCAGTTGGAGCGATGGCTGGATCGGCTCCCCGGGATTCCCGACGGCTACGTCTTGGAAGTTTCCTCGCCGGGGGTGGAACGGCCGTTGGTGCGAGCGCGGGATTGGGTCCGTTTTCGGGGGCAGGTGGCCAAGGTTCGCTGGAGGACCGAAGAGGGGCCGGTCTCGGTGGAAGGGGAGATCCTGGGGGTAGAAGAGGGTGGGGAAGGGGGAGGGGAGGCGGGAGTTCTCCTCCTCTCGGGGGGCGAAGAGATTCGCATCCCCTTCCACCGCATCCAGCGGGCCCACTTGCTCTTTCGCTGGAAATAGCTTGCGGAACGAACGGGGGGCCTTCGGGGGAACCGGATGGAGGGAAGAGCCCGGGGCAGCTTCACGGGAGCCAACACGAGGAAGATCATGACGAACACGGCTCAAATCCTTGCCGCAGTGCGGGACATTGCGGCCACCAAGAGCCTCACGCCGGACCAGGTCAACGATCTGATCCGGGACGGAATCCTGGCAGGGCTGGCCAAGATCTTCGGCCCGAATGTCGAGGCCGAGATCACGGTGGACGACCTGAGCGGCACCATCGACATCGTGGTGTTGAAGCGGGTGGTGGAGGTGGTGCAGGATCCCTCCACGGAGGTTTCGGTGGAGGAGGCCCGCTGGGACGACCCGACGTACGAGGTGGGGGACATCATGGAGATCCCGGTGGACTTCTCCCGGTTCGGCCGGGCTGCGGTCATGGCCACCAAGCAGAGGATCGTCCAAAGGGTAAGGGAGGGCGAACGGCAACGGATCCGGGAGGAGTTTTCGGGGCGGATCGGGGAGCTCCTTTCCGGCGAGGTCCAGCAGGTGGAGCGGGGCAAGATCGTGGTGCTGCTCAACAAGGCCCGGGATGCCGAGGCCATCATCCCATGGAGGGAGCAGAACCCCCGGGAGCGCTTTCGCCAGGGCGATCCCATTCGGGCGGTCCTCAAAAAGGTGGAAGAAACCCCCAAGGGCCCGCGCCTCATCCTTTCTCGGGCGGATCCGCTTTTCGTGGCTGCCCTCTTCAAGTTGGAGGTGCCCGAGATTTACCAAGGGATCGTGGAAATCCGGCAGATGGCCCGGGAAGTGGGCGGGCGGACGAAGATCGCCGTCTCCAGCAGGGACGATTCCATCGATCCGGTGGGGGCCTGCGTGGGTCTCAAAGGCTCGCGTGTGCAAGCCGTGGTGAACGAGTTGGGGGGCGAGAGGATCGACATCGTTCCCTGGCATCCCGATCCGGAGATCTTTGCCCGGCGGGCCCTGGCGCCCGCCCGCGTAGCCAAGGTCATCAGCGACTCCTCCCGCAGAATCATCACGGCCATCGTGGACGAGGACCAGCTGTCCCTGGCTATCGGCAAGAATGGGCAGAACGTGCGCCTAGCCTCCCAGCTCATCGGCTGGCAGATCGACCTTTACGGCTCCAGGGAGTGGCTCGAGCGGGGTGCCGATCTCTCCCTGTTCGGAGCTGCGAGCAGCCGGGAGTCCTATGAAACCTCCGATTTTCCCCTCTCGGAGTTGAACCTGGACCGTTCCACCCTGGCGACTCTGGAGGCGGCTGGGTATCATACCTTTCTGGACATCATTGATCTCGAGAAGGATGATTTCCTCAGGATTCCGGGCATATCCGAGGCGGAGGCCGAGCGCCTGGTGGCTCTCATCGAAGAGTTGACGGTGGTGGAAGGGGAAGGGGGAGAAGACACGGGGGGAGGCGTGGGGTTGCCCGAAGCGTCCGGGGAAGATGCGGCTCCGGGGCCAGGGCAGGGAAGAGCGGGGCAGGCGGTGGAGGAAGCCTAGGGGGCCATGAACCTTCCTGCCCTCCCCCGGAAGGTCCTGGAGCTGTTGGGCCTGGCCCGCCGGGCCGGTGCCCTTGCGCTGGGCGCGGGGCAAGCGCGCCTCATGTTGCGGAGGGGCCAGGCCCACCTGGTCTGGGTGGCGGCGGATGCCTCCCCCTCCCAACAAGCGAAAGTGGTTCTCCTGGCCGAGGCTCGGGGCATACCGGTCTGTTGGGGGGGCACCCGGAGGGATCTGGGTTCGGCCGTAGGGGCCGGGCCGGTTTCGGCCCTGGCGGTCACGGATCCCGGCCTGGCCCGGGCGATCCGGGAATGTGCACATCGAAAACTTCAGCCGGAAGGGCGCCGGCCTGGGCCGGCGGAGGTGGCGCAAGGGAATGCGGGTACTTGATCTAGCCAACGAACTGAGGGTCGCCCCCGAGCGGTTGGTGATCCTTCTGCGGGAGCTGGGGATCCCGGTGACGGGCCTCGATTTCCCCCTCTCCGACGAAGACCACGCCCGCGTGCTGGCCCGCCTGGAGCGGGAGCGCCGCGGGGGCAGGAAAGGGCTGGAAGAGGCCCTGGAGGCGGCCATCGAAGAGGCCCAGAGCGCCCATAAACCGCGGCGTCGTCGCCGGCGGGCCGACCTGCCCCAGACTCCGTCGTCGGAAGACGAGGGCCCGGGCCCTCTGGCGCCGGAGGCTGCGGCCCCGGAGTCGGGGGGGGAAGAGGGCGGGGCGGAGGGCCAGGGTTCCGGCGAGCTTCCGGGCGAAATCTCCGCCGGGGAGACGGCGGCCGGCACCCCCGAGGTGGAGGTCCCGCCGGCCCTGCCCGAGATGAGTCCGGAGCGGGAGGAAGAAGGGGCCGAAGGGTCGGGTCAGGTGGAAGAGGCGGACGAGGGGGGGGCGGAAATCGCCGCTCTGCCTTCGGCCGCTGCTGCCGACCTGCAGGCGGAGCCTGAGGCGGGGGGTGGCGGGACGGACGCAGAAACGACCCTTCCCCCGGCCGAAGGAGCGGCGGATTTCACCGCGCCGATTCCGGTCCGGGAGGGGTGGGGAGGAGGGGAGGAAGAGCGCCCCCTCCTTCGGAGACCGGAGGGCCTCCGGCCCGCCGTGTCCTCCCCTCCGGCGGGGGGTGAGCCCCGGCGACCTGAACCGGTCCGTCGGCCGACGGCAGAGATGGGAAGCAGAGTCATCCGACGGCCGGTTCCCACGCCCGCCGCTTCCGCCGGCCCCGGCGGACAGGTCAGGATCCAGGCCGAGGGGTACACGGCCGACGGCCGGAAAAAGAAGAAGGAAAAGAAAGGGAAGAAACGCCATCTGGTGGACCAGGAAGAAGTCCAGTCCAACATCCATCGGGTGCTGGCTGAGCTCAAGGGAGGGGGGAAGAAGCGTAAGCGCACCAGGGGCGCCGACGAAGACCGTGAAGAGTTGGAGGCCCTGGAAGCGGAGCGTGCCGAGCAGGAACGCACCACGGTGCGGGTAAATGAGTTCCTCACGGTGGCCGAACTGGGCGAACTCATCGGAAAACCTGCCAACGAGATCATCCGGTCCGCCTTCAAGAACATGGGGTTGATGATTACCATCAACCAGCGGCTGGATTTCGACCAGATCGAACTGCTTCTGGAGGAGTTCGGCTTCCGGGCCGTCCGGGAAGAGGACTATCGGGGTACCGCCGAAGTCGAAGAGGTGAAAGACCGGCCGGAGGACCTCCGGCCGCGCCCGCCGGTGGTCACCGTCATGGGGCATGTCGACCACGGCAAGACCAAGCTGTTGGATTACATCCGCAAAACCAACGTGGTGGCCGGCGAGGCAGGCGGCATCACACAGCATATCGGCGCCTACCACGTGGTCCTCCCGGACCAGCGGGCCATCACCTTCCTGGACACTCCAGGCCATGCCGCCTTCACCGCCATGCGGGCACGGGGCGCCGACGTCACCGACATCGTCGTTCTGGTGGTGGCCGCCGACGACGCCGTGATGCCGCAGACCGTCGAGGCTATTTCCCACGCCAAGAACGCCGGCGTTCCCATCGTCGTAGCCATCAACAAGATCGACCTCCCCACCGCCAACCCGCTCCGGGTCAAGCAGCAGCTGCTCTCCCACGGGGTCACTGTGGAGGACTTCGGGGGAGATGTGCTTTGCGCCGAGATCAGCGCCAAGGCCGGGATCGGGATCGAAGACCTCTTGGAGAAGATCCTTCTTCAGGCGGAACTTCTGGATCTGCGGGCCAACCCTGACCGTCCGGCTCAGGGTACGGTGATCGAGGCACAGCTGGACGTGGGCAAGGGGCCCGTGGTGACGGTGCTGGTCCAGAACGGCACCCTGAGGGTGGGGGACAGCTTCCTCTGCGGACTCTACGACGGACGAGTGCGGGCCCTCCTGGACGAGCGTGGAAAGCCGGTGAAAGAGGCGGGGCCGGGCATCCCGGTGCAGGTTCTGGGCACGGCGGGAGTTCCCCAGGCCGGCGACGCCTTCTTGGTCATGGAGGCCGAGAAGGCTTCCGCCATCGCAGCCACCCGCCAGCGCCTGGAGAGGGAAAAGCAGCTCAGGATCCGGGAGAAGGGGATTCGTCTGGGGGATTTCTCGCAACTCATGGCCCAGGGAAAGGCCGGCACCCTTCCCCTCATCATCAAGGGAGACGTGGATGGTTCGGTCCAGGCCCTCTCCGATGCTCTGCTCCAGCTGAGCACCGACGAGGTGCGGGTGGAAATCGTCCACCGGGCCGTGGGGGCCATCAACGAGTCCGACGTTCTGCTGGCCAGCACGGCCGGGGCGGTGATTCTGGGCTTCCGGGTGCGGCCCGACGCCAATTCCCGGGAGTTGGCCGACCGGGAAGGTGTGGACGTGCAGGTATTCGACGTGATCTACGAGGCTGTGGATCAGGTCAAGGCTGCCCTGGAGGGGCTCTTGGCCCCCGAGCGTCGGGAGAAGATCCTGGGCACCGCGGAGGTTCGGGAGACCTTCAAGATCGCCAAGGTGGGAACCATCGCAGGCTGTTATGTAACCCATGGCACCATCGAGCGGGGAGGCCGCGTCCGGCTGATCCGCGATGGGATCGTCGTCTACGACGGGGAATTGGGTTCCTTGAAGCGATTCAAGGACGATGTCAGGGAGGTCCGGGAAGGGTTCGAGTGCGGCGTGGGGATCGCCAACTTCAACGATGTGAAGGTGGGCGACATCATCGAGTGCTACAAGGTCGAGGAAGTCGCCCGGACCTTGGCGGGGACCGGGAGGCGATAGATCGGCGCGCGGGCGGCGGTCTCAGCTCTGGAGGAGACCATGGTCATCGGGGTTTGCCGATGGGAGCTCTCCCTGCCGGGATGCCGGTCCCTCAAGGAAAAGCGGATGGTGGTGAAGTCCCTCAAAGAGAGGCTCCAGAGCCGGTTCCGAGTCTCGGTAGCCGAGACGGCTTTCCAGGATGTGTGGACCCGGGCCGAGCTGACCGCGGCCGTGGTGGCCGTGGACGCCGCCCAGGCCGACTCTCTGCTGGACGGGCTGGATCGTTTCGTGGACGCGG
>JAUQOX010000192.1 GCA_030550695.1 Gemmatimonadota bacterium
CCCCCCGTTCCCGTCTGTTGGGCCGGACGCTCAAGGAAATCCGTTTCCGAGACCGGTATGGCCTCTCGGTGGTGGGCATCAAGCGGATGGGGGATCCGGTGGGCGGAGATTTCAGGAATCTTCCCCTTCGCTTCGGCGATATGCTCCTGGTACAGGGCCCCTGGGACAAGATCCGGTTGCTGAAGGGGGAAGAGCGGGACTTCGTCGTCGCCATGACCCCCCGTGAGATGGAGCCTGCCCTTCGACCCTTAGGGAAGGCGCCGCTGGCAGTGGCCATCCTCCTGGCGATGCTTGTCGGCATGACCTTGGGGGTACTCCCGGCGGCGGTCCTCACCCTCATGGCGGCGGCAGCCATGGTGGTGGCGGGGTGCGTGGCTCCCCAGGAAGCCTACCGGTCGGTGAACTGGGAGAGCCTTGTTCTCATTGCGGGCGTCCTTCCCCTGGCCACAGCTCTGGAGAAGACCGGGGGGATGGAGGCCCTGGTGCAGACCCTGGCGGTGGTCTTGGAGGGGGCCCCTCCCCGGGCCCTTCTGCTGGTCCTGTTCTTGGTGACCTCCCTGCTGAGCCAGATCATGTCCAACACCGCCACGGCGGTTCTTTTGGCTCCCATTGCCTTTCGATTGGCCGCGGGCCTGGGTGCGGCGCCCGAGCCCTTCCTGATGACCATCGCTTTGGCGGCCTCGACGGCGTTCTCCACGCCGGTGGCTTCGCCGGTGAATATGTTGGTCCTGGGTCCCGGCGGATATCGTTTCCGCGACTTCCTCAAGGTGGGGGTGCCCTTGCAGCTCTTGATGCTGGTGGTGGTCACCGCCCTGGTCCCCCTCCTTTTCCCCTTCTGATCCCCAGGACCCTTGGGCCGAAGGGCGCGGGTGTGGTATTCTAGAAGGTGATCCCTCCCCAGCCACGGCAAGGAGTTGTCCATGGATCCTCGATCCCTCTCGGTCCCGAGGGCCGGGGAAGCGGCAGGCGGCCCTCCCTTGGCGCCCTCCGCCGAAGTCTACCGGGCATCCCTCTGGCCACCGTTGCCGGACCGTCCCACCGGTCTTGCTGTCTATCCCCGCGGGAAGGGCTCCGAGGGGGTCCTCAGGTCCCCGCCGGCCGGACCCCACGCCGCCCCCCCCGACCGGCGAGATCGGGGTTCCACGGGGTTGAGAATGCGCCCGAGATGGATCCCGCGGGTCATGGCAGCCACCGGCCTTGCCTGGTGTGTTTTCGCGGTCGGATGCGCCGACGGTCCTTCTGTGGCGGATCTTTCCCGCTTCGAGCCTCGACTGTCTCTTCGCCTCGCCGCCTCCCCAGGGGTGCCAGGGGTGGGTGGAGAACTCCCTCCCATTCACAGGATTCGGCTCACCGCCCGGATTGCGGGGACAAGCGTCCCGGCAGGTAGCACCACCGTCGAAGTGGATCCCCTGGCCTCCAGTTGGACCGTGGCCCTGGATTTGAACCTTCCCGTCGGTTTGCCTTCGGTGGTGGAGGTCTGGGTGGAGCTGATCCGTGTGGTAGAGGGGGTGGAGAGGGTGGAGTGGAGTGGGAAAACCGAACCCATCCGGATTCCTCCCTCGGGGAGAGCCGAAGTACTGGAAGTTCAGCTCGTTCGCGGCCCGCCGGGCAACTTGGGCGTGACGGGGATCAAGATCCAGGGAGTGCCGGAGGCCCTCCGGCGGGGGAAGAGCGTCCAGCTCTCCGCCTCGGTGACCTCCCAAGGGAGCGAGGGGCAGCCCAAGGTTTTCTGGGAATCCCTCGTGCCGACCGTGGGCTCGGTTTCCGAGGACGGTCGGTTCCAGGCCTTGGGGAAGGGAACGGCCCGGGTGGTGGCGACGGCGGGAAGGGCTTCGGACACGGTGAGCTTTCCCGTGCTGCCGGCTTTGGCCGCCGTGGTGGTGACGCCCGATTCGGTCGTGGTGGAGAGCCTGGGGGCTACGGCCACCTTTGCGGCCAGGGTGGTGGACGAGGAGGGGGGGGCGGTGGGGGGAGAAGCGGTGAACTGGTCCGCGAGCCCGGCGGGGGTGGTGGAGAGCGTGGGGCCCGGCGCGTTCCGAGCTCTCCGGGTGGGGGTGGTGACCGTGCGGGCCCAGTCCGTTTCGGAGCCTCAACTGGCGGGGATGGCCCGCCTGGTGGTGAGTCAGGTGCCTCGCCGGGTGGCGGTGACCCCCGAAACCGCCGTGGTGGCGGGGGTGGGTGGGAAGGTCCAATTCTCGGCCGTTGCGTTGGACGGGAACGGGAACCCCGTGCCGGAGGCCCGCTTCCGATGGACGACCTCCGACGGCGGGGTCGCCGTGGTGGACTCCGCGGGTCTGGCAACGGCCGTGGGGGTCGGCGAGGCAAGGATCCGGGCGGAAACCCTTCCCCCGGGGGCGTCCGGGGGCAGCGGGGTGGTTGGGGAGGGGCGCCTCAGCGTGCCGAACCTGGTGGGCCGGGTGGTGGATGCCGAGACCGGGGCTCCCCTGGCCGGAGCGAAGGTGGAGGTGCGTTCGAGTTCCGGGGCGGCCGGGGCTTCGGCCACCTCCGTCCGGTCAGGCGGGGGGTGGGGGGGTGTTGGGAGCCCCGCGGGGGGCCTGGCTTTCCCTTCCGGACTGTCAAGCACCCCCACACCAGGGGTCAGCGATGCCGAGGGACGCTTCTTTCTGCCCTACCTGGCGCCGGGCCCCTACGATCTGGAGGTCTCGGCGGCGGGCTACCAGACCGTGGTGTACTGGGGTGCCCAGGCGGCGTCGGGCACCCTGACCACGCTGGAGACCATTCCCCTGGTCAAGGGAGGCACGGGGAGCGGGGCCATCGAGGGGGCCGTCATCAACGCCGTCACGGGGGCACGGGTGGGCGGGGTGTCCGTGGCCCTTCGCTCGGGAATGAACCGCAGGGCCGGAGAAACCGTGGCTGTCCGCACCACGGGTTCCGACGGGAGATTCAGCTTCAGCGGGATTCCTTCCGGCACTTACACGCTGACGGCGTCCGGTGCGGGCTTCGCCGAGGGGAGCCGGACCACGGTGAGCCTGCCGGGGAAGACGTCGGTCGGGCAAGACGTGGTGGTGAACCCCACGGGAGGAGCAGCGCCCAGCCAGTTGAGGATCGTCCTCACCTGGGGGAGCGACCCCCCCGATCTCGACGCCCATCTCTTCGGCCCCCTGGCGGGAGGGGGGAGGTTCCACGTCTACTGGGCCGAGCTGGGCTCTCTGGAGACTCCCCCCTTTGCCGTGCTGGACCTGGACGACCAGGATGGGCAGGGCCCGGAGACCATCACCGCCCTGATCCAGACCTCAGGTCCCTACCGCTTCTTCGTGCACAACTACACGCACCATCAGTGGTTTCCCCCGCTCCACCCCAGCCAGCACCTGGCCAACAGCGGCGCCCGGGTGGACGTCTATCTGGGGTCCTCCCTTCTCCGGACCTTCCATGTACCGTCGGGGGGCGGGACCCTGTGGGAGGTCTTCACGTTCGAGAACGGGGTCCTCACGCCGGTGAACACCCTGACCTACTGCCTGCCCGGGAACTGGGATGCCGGGGAGTGTAGGGTGCCCACCCCCTCTCCCGCCCCTGTGGCGGTTCCGCACCCCCCGGCCCGGAAGGGCGGCGGAAGGTGAGAACGTGGTTGGGGCGCCGTAAGTGACCGGTGGCCGATGCCCCTCCTCAGGGGGGGAGTCGGCCGGCTCGGTGGAGGAGGCCGGCAGGGCCGATACCCCCTTACCCGGGTCCCGTGGGGTGCCGGCTATCCGGAGCGCACCGACTTCTTGAGGAGGGAGGCCGGTGCGTCCAACTCCCCCTCCCAGTGGCCCACCACCACGGCGGCGGTGGAGTCACCCACGATGTTCACCGTGGTGCGGAGCATGTCCAGGATCCTCTCCACCCCGAGGACCAGCGCCACCCCCTCGATGGGTACCCCCACCTGGGTAAGTACCACCACCAGCATCATGAACGAGGCCCCGGGCACCCCTGGCGCCCCGATGGCCGACAGGGTGGCGATGAGCACGATGATGATCTGGTCGGGGAGGGTGAGAGGGATCCCGTAGACTTGGGCGATAAAGACGGCGGACACGGCCTGGTACAGGGCCGATCCGTTCATGTTGATGGTGATGGAGAGGGGGAGCATGAAGTTCACGATCCGCTGCGAGACGCCGAGGCGGTTCCTGCAGACGTCCATCATCACCGGCAGACTGGCCGCAGAGGAGGAGGTGGAGAAGGCGATGGTCATCACGGGCCAGATCCCTTTGATGAACCCTCCCACGTTCAAGGGGGTGGTGAAGTAGGTGAGGGGGATGTAGGTGAGGAACAGGAGGACTAGACCTCCCACCGTGACGGCCGTGTACTTGGCCAGGAGGAGAAGGACATCGAAGCCGAAGAGGCCCACCACCTCGGCGATGAGGGCAAAAACCGCGTAAGGGGCCAGCTTGATGGCCAGTTGAATGATCTGGAGAGTGATCTGGAAGACCCCGTCGAACACCTCGACGACAAGTTTCTTCTTTTCCTCCTGTCCCGGGATCAGCATGATCCCGATCCCCATCATGATGGCGAAGAAGACGATCTGGAGCATGTTGGGGGGATCGCTGGCCATACCCGTGACGATGTTCTTCGGGATGATGTTCACCAGGGTCTCCCCGAAGGAAGGCTTCTGGATGTTCTGCACCCGCGCCTGCGCCGCCTCACCGAAACTGGCCAGAAGCTCCTCCTGGGCCTGGGGGGTCAGGCCTTCCCCGGGGCGCAGGGTGTTGGCCAGCACCAGCCCCAGCCCTGCTCCCACCAAGGTATAGAGGCCGTAGAAGGCCACCGTGCGAAACCCGATCCGCCCCATGGTCCGGATGTCCCCGAGGCTCTGGGTTCCCACGAACAGCGAGGTGAGGACCAGGGGAACGATGACCATGAAGATGAGGCGGAGGAAGATGGTCCCGATGGGTTTGATGGCCGCCACCGGCGGACCGACGAGAAAGCCTGCCACGGTACCCAAACCGAGACCGATGAGGATCTTCGTGGGGAGCTTCACCGGCAGGGCGGCCATGAAGGCGAAGCTCAGGGGCACGAAGAAGAGCATGCGGACCTGGGGGCCCGAAAGGGGCGAAAAGAGGCCCAACGAGGGTCCTCCGAAGGCCAGGGCCAAGCCTGCCACGTAGAGTCCGAGGGCCAGCTTCCAGGCACGGGTCACACGGAAACCCATTCGGCACTCCTGTCTCAGGACGGCGGAAAGGACGAGGCAAGATACACCTCGCCCGGCGGCGCGAAAGGGCGAGGGTGGGGGGGAAGGGCCCGTCGTGTCGGGGGGGGGGCCAGGCCCCTCAGCCGGGGATGGCCGACGCTACCGCAACCGGGCCAGCTCGGGCAACCAGGGGGCGCCGGGGCCGAGGGGCCGGAGGACGAATCCGGACAATCCTCCCCGTACGGCAGCGTCTACCGGGCAAGGGGGAGGGCCCCCACCCCCCGATTCCCCCGACCTCCACGTTTCCGGCGACCGCGGGCGCACGGGGTCCGGGGATGCGGCAGGGGGAGCGGCAGGAGGCTCGCCCGGCAGGTTCCTTGGAAGCCTCGTCCCCGGGGGCAGACTCGCCGAGGCCGGCGGCTTCCGTGATGCGCGGAGCTTGG